>JAAYYY010000222.1 GCA_012515125.1 Chloroflexota bacterium | reverse complement strand
CAACGAGGGCATCTCCCGCAGCGGGGACGTGCTCGACCTGGGCGTCGAGTATGGGCTCGTGGACAAGCGCGGCGCCTACTTCCGCTACGGCGATACCCTCCTCGGCCAGGGCCGCGAAAACGCCAAGGCCTATCTGCGGGAGAACCCGCAGGTGACCGATGAGATTGAGAATCGCATACGAGAGGCTGCCGGCCTTCCAGCTTTGGCCGCGGCAGCCCCAACAACGGATTAATCTGAAAGCTGGACATTAACGCGCTGGTGTCATAGATCGATTTTTATTGACCAGCGGCATTGGACAGCAACAGGCCGGCGTTGGAGAGCCGGCAGGTTGAGAAAGAACACGACAATTGAACTGCTGGAAGCCTGCGGCTGAGCCGGGGCGCCCGTGATCTGAAAAAACTGGTAACTGATTGCCCGCCGCCCTGCGGCTACTGCCACAATGGCGACGAGGCCTTGAACGACCGGGAAAAGACGCGGAGACCACTCGGTGGTCTGGCAGCGATCGTTCCTTCTTAACTGCATACTGTTGTCAATTGTCAGTATGATGCCGTGGTTATGATTCCACGGCATTTTTGTTTCACGATGGCAGAACGAAAGATAACGGCCCTCAGACAGCAGAAGCGCAACCAGGAACGGGTCAACGTCTACCTGGACGGCGAGTTCGCGTTTGGGCTGCCCCTGGAGTCGGCCATCGGGCTGCGCGTGGGGCAGACACTGAGCGACGCAGAGATTGCCGCGCTACAGGACCAGGATCAGTTCGTGCGGCTGCGCAGCCAGGCGGAGCGCTATCTGAGCTACCGCCCGCGCAGCACGGCAGAATTGCGCCGCCATCTGCTGCGCAAAGGGCACGACGAAGCGCAGGTCGAACGGGTTATTGCCTACCTCACCGAGCGCTCGTTGCTGGACGATTATGCCTTTGCCCGCTACTGGGTCGAACAGCGGGTGACCTTCAAGCCGCGCAGCCAGATGGCCCTCCGGCAGGAGCTGTACGCGCGCGGCGTAGATGCGGCGGCCATTGACGCGGCCCTGGAGGGCGTCGACGAGGCCGCCGCTGCCCATGACGCAGCCGGCAAGCAGGCCTGGAAGTGGCAGGGACTGCCTTACGACGAGTTCCGGGCCAAGCTAGGCGCTTACCTGCAGCGTCGTGGATTTAGCTATGAAATTATCAGAACGGAACTGGAGCAAGCCTGGGCCGAGTACGGCTCGGGCGACGAAGCGACTTAAAGGAGACAGAGAATGGAATATGTCATCGGCATTGTCCTCGGGATAGTTGTCGGTGCTGCCGTGGCTGCCTACATCGTCTACAACCGTCAGAAGCCACGGACGGAAGCAATCTACGAGGAAGCGCACCTGGAGGCGGAGCGCATCAAGAGCAGCGCCGAAGCGGAAGCTGAACAGGTGCGGGAGGCCGGACAGCAGGAGATCAAGGCAGCGCGGGCGGAAGCCGACAAGGCGATTGAGCGCCGCTATGAAGAGCTCTCGCGCCGCGAGGAGCGGCTGGACCAGCGGCAGTCTGCGCTGGACCGCCAGCTCGCGCGCCTGGAAAAGCGGGAAATGCACGTCAACAAGCGCCAGCAGCGGCTCGACCGCCGCCAGGCGCAGCTAACCGAGCTGGAGGCGGAGCGCAGGGAAGAGCTGCAGAAGATTGCCGCCCTCACGGAAGAAGAGGCCAAACAGCTCCTTCTGGAAGCGGTGGAAGCCGAGTCCCGTCAGGACATGGCCCGGATTATCCGCGAGATTGAAGAGGAAGCGCGGGAGATGGGCGAAGAGCGGGCGCGAGAGCTGATCAGCCTCGCGATCCAGCGCGTCGCCAGCGAGCACGTCTCGGAAGTCACGATCAGCGTCGTGCCGCTGCCCAGCGACGATATGAAGGGGCGGATCATCGGCCGCAGCGGCCGCAATATCCGCGCCTTCGAGATGGCAGCCGGGGTAGACGTCGTCGTGGACGACACGCCGGAGGCCGTGACCATTTCCAGCTTCGACCCGACGCGGCGCGAGGTCGCCCGGCGGGCGATGGCCAAGCTGGTCGCCGACGGGCGCATCCACCCGGCGCGCATCGAGAAGCTCGTCAAGGAGCAGGAAGACGAGGTGGAACGGATCATCAAGCAGGCCGGCGAAGAAGCCGCCTACGAGGCGAACGTCCCCGGCCTGCATCCGGAAGTGACCAAGATGCTGGGGCGGCTCAAGTTCCGCACCTCCTACGGGCAAAACCAGCTCCATCACGCGGTGGAGGCGGCGAAGATTGCCGCCGTTCTCGCCGCCGAGCTGGGCGCCGACGTGGAGACGGCGAAGATGGGCGCCCTGTTGCACGACCTGGGCAAGGCGATGGACCACGAGCAGGAAGGCACCCACGCCATGCTCGGCGCCGAGTTCGCCCGGCGCTTTAACGTGCCCAAGAAGGTAGTCAACGCCATCGCCTCGCACCACCACGAAGTAGATCAGGAGTCGATTGAGGCGATCATCGTGGAGGCAGCCGACGCCATCTCCGGCGCGCGGCCCGGCGCCCGGCGCGAGAGCCTGGAGAACTACATCAAGCGCGTCCGCACGCTGGAAGACATTGCGCGGACATTTGAAGGCGTGGAGAATGCCTACGCGCTGCAGGCCGGCCGGGAGATCCGCATCCTGGTGAAGCCGGACGCCATCGACGACCTGGGCGCCATCCGCCTTTCCAAGAACATCGCCAAGACAATTGAAGACAGCATGCAATATCCCGGCCAGATCCAGGTGACTGTCATCCGGGAGACGCGAGCTGTCGGGTTCGCCAAGTAAAAAGAAAGGGCCGGGTTGTAGACTGCAACCCAGAGGAGGAACAACGATGCGCAGGCCAATCATTGCCGGCAACTGGAAAATGTACAAGACACCGGAAGAAGCCGTGAGCTTCGTCCGCGAGATCCGCGACGCGCTGGACGCCATCGAGGGTGCAGATGCCGTCGTCTGCCCGCCGGCGATTGCCATTCCCGGCGTCGCCGAGGCGCTGGCAGGCAGCCGCGTGGGCATCGGCGCGCAGAACATGCACGCCGAGGAGCAGGGCGCCTACACCGGGGAGCTGGCGCCAAACATGCTGACGCCGTTCTGCCAGTACGTCATCCTCGGCCACTCGGAGCGGCGCGCCTACTATTGCGAGACCGACGAGGCGGTCAACAGGAAGGCTAAGGCGGCGCTCGCGCACGGGCTGACGCCGATCATCTGCGTGGGCGAAAGCCTGGAGCAGAATGAGGCCGGCGAGACGCAGAGCTTCGTCAGCGGGCAGGTGCGCGCTGCTCTGGAAGGCATGAGCGCCGAAGAGGTCGTGCGGTGCATCATCGCCTACGAGCCGATCTGGGCCATTGGCACCGGCAAGGCCGCCAGCGCCGAGGAAGCGGGCCGGATCATCGGCGAAGCGGTGCGCGGCACGATTGCCGATCTGTATGGCGAGGAAACGGCCGGAGCGGTGCGCATCCAGTACGGCGGCAGCACGAACCCGGAGAACATCGGCGCCTACATGGCCCAGCCGGACATCGACGGCGCGCTCGTCGGCGGCGCGAGCCTCAAGCCCTCCTTCGTGGAGATGGTGAGGATCGCCGCCGGGGCGTAGCAGCGCGCTGCCCCCTCTGCCGGCTCATGGACCAGTCGTTGATGTCGTTTTTCTGGGTAGCCATCGCGCTGCCCGTGCTGTTGCTCCTTCAACGCTGGATCCACCGGCACCTGCGTGGGGTGGCCTACCTGCTGACGGGCCGGCAGAGCTGGGCCGTCATCATCTACGCCCTGATTCTCTTTCCCGGCGTGCTCCTGCACGAGCTGAGCCACTGGCTGTTCGCCAACCTGCTCGGCGTGCGTACGGGGGCCGTCTCCCTGCTGCCAAGGCAGCTTGGCGACGGCTCCATTCAGCTCGGCTACGTCGAGTACTTCCGGCGCCGGGGGCTGGACCCCATCCGCGAGAGCCTGATCGGCGGAGCGCCGCTGATCATGGGGACGGCGGCCATTCTGCTGATCGGGATTCGCGTCTTCGACGTGCCGGGGCTGGCGCAGGCGGTAGGCAGCGGCGAAATCGCCGGCCTGACCGAAGCGCTGGGCGCGCTATTCAGCACGCCGGATTTCTTTGTCTGGCTCTATCTGCTCTTCGCCATCAGCAACGCGATGCTGCCCAGCCCGTCGGACCGGCGCGCGTGGCCCGCATTCATCCTCGTCCTGCTGCTGGGGGCGGGCCTCGTCTACCTGCTGCAGCTTCAGGACGTTCTCGTCGCCGGGCTGAGCGGGCCGGTAACGACCCTCTTTGGCTTTCTGGGACTGGCCTTTACGCTCGCGGCGGGGGTGGACCTCGTCTTCATCTTTGCCATCTACGCCGTCGAGTCCGTGGTCAGCCGCATCAAGAACGTCGAGCTGATCTACGGCGGCTCCAGCCCGCTGGAATGAGGGGGAGCGCCGGCATCTTGCCGGCCGGCGAGGTGCCGGCGCTCCGTGGATAGGGGATTTGTGGCGCGCTGAGGCCTAGTCGGCGACGCGCTCGACCGTAATCGTGCAGTCGGTGACGATGGCGGCGATGAGGGCCAGCGACGTATAGACCGGCAGAAAGGCGATGCCGGCGATGCCCAGGACCATCGGGATCTCGAACAGAACGCGCTTCTGCTCGTTCTTGACCACGATGCGCCGCACGCCGGCCTCGCGAACGAGCTTGCGCACGGTATCGACCAGCTCTTCGCCGGCAACCGTAAACTCCTCGGTCCAGCTCTTGTCCTTCGATTCAGCGTTGCCGTTGCCTTTCACCTCTTCCTCGTCGATGCGAATCGGATCGCCTTCTTCAGGGCTGAAGCCGGCGTCGCTCTTTTCGTATTCCATACCTTCGTCCATGTTTCTTAACTCCTTTTGTCTCGCAACCAGAGATAGGCTCCGGCGGCAATCAGCATCAGGGGCCACCACGCGCCCATCCCGTGGAAAGCAAACAACTCGAAGAATATCGCCAGCACTATGAAGGTCACGATCAGCGCCCGCACGACCTTGTAGCCGGTGCGATGGATGGGGTGGTCCGCGTCGAAGCGCGACATGTACATCGCCCCGCCGACGCCCGCTGCCGGGAGCAGCGTCCACGCGTAGGCCCAGCTACCGTAGTGGTCGGTGATGCCCATGACCACGAGCAACACGCCGATGGTGGCGAGGATGGCGCCGGGGATCGCCAGGAAGCTGAACGAGCTGCGCGATTCCGCCGTCGAACAGTGGGCCGGCCAGAGCAGAAGCAGGCCGGGAGCCACAATGAAGAACAGCGGCCCCCAGAGGTCGCGCGGGACAAAGCGCGGCAGCAGCAACAGGGCGCCGGCGGCGATGAGCAGCAGCGGCCATTGAGACCGCGTGCCTACCGGCTGCTTAAGCTGTGCCTTATAAACGGTTTCATCTTGCATGGTCTACGTCCTCCACATGCAGTTCTTGGCCGTGGTTCTGTGATGCTATACGGGGGTTGTGGCGCAGAGTTGCAGGGAGAAATTGGGAGCGCCGGCGTCCTGCGGGCGCTCCAGGGCAGGTCCGTCCTACCCGGCGGCCTCCGCAGCCTGCTCAGGCGTCTGGGGCAGGAACTCGATCTCCAGCACGCCATTCACCAGCCGGCCGCTGCCCGCCCGCCGCCGGGCGAGAACGTTGGGCAGGATCATCTCGCGCTTGAAGTTGCCGATGGTGATGAACATCTCGTCGCCGCGCTTGCGCAGCTTGACGTTGCCGCCCTCGACAAAGGGCATCGGCAGGCGCAGGAGGTAGGTATCGTTCTCGCCTTCGACCACTTCCTGCACGACCCCTCTGTAGAATATCTGTCCGGGGTCTTCGTCGCCAAAGCAGTCGAGCGCCAATTGGTGCAGCGCCTGCAGCCCGACGACCTCGTAGGAATAGTAGGGAACGGTCCAGAGAGGAAGCGGTTTGAAAGTCGCTTCGATGATCTCCATGTACTTCTGCTGAACCTGCCGCCGGCTCTCGTAGAACTCGCCCATACCCTGCTCGGGCAGGATGCGGTTGATAATCACACTATCGACAGGGTAGTTGAAAAGGCCGAGGTAGCTGATGGCCCGTTCCGCCTCGCGCAGGACCATTCTTTCGGGCTGGACGACGACGCGGTAGCTGCTCACCTCGGGATCGCTGAGGGTGGCCCGCAGCTCGGCCGTTGCCTCGTCCAGCCGGCGCAGCGCCTCCATGACTTCGGCCGGGGCCTGCAGCAGGCGGCCGGCAAAGGGACGCAAGAGGGAGATGACGCCGCGCTCCAGCCGGGCCAGATGGCCGGCGTACCAGCGGAAGGTATCGGGCATGGTCAGCAGGCGGATCGTCTCGCCTGTGGGGGCGGCGTCGATGATCAGGCGGTCGAAGTTGCGCTCTTTGGCCTGCTTGTTGATGTGCAGCAGGCTGACGATCTCGTCCATGCCGGGAAAAGCGGAAAGCTCGTCGGCGACGACGCGGTTGATGCCCTGCCCGGCGATAATGCCCGAGGCGAACTCCTGCAGGGTGTCCCAGTAGTTGTAGATGTCGGCGACCACGCTGATTTCCTGGGCCCAGAGGTTCTCGGCGACCTCGACAGGCTTATCGCTGAGGGGCGTGTCCAGGGAATCGGCGAGGCTGTGAGCAATGTCGGTGCTGGCGACGAGGGTGCGGTAGCCCAGCTCGGCGCTGCGCAGCGCCGTCGCCGCGGCAACCGTCGTCTTGCCGACACCGCCTTTGCCCAGATAGAGGATTATGCGCATCTTTTGCTCCAGTCTGTTAGGAAAAAGTGTGTAATCGAAGTGTACCACCATCCTCTACGCGCGCGAAGCGCAGCGGTTGTAGGCCGGTGTGGTAAAATAGAGAACCAGATCGGCCCGCGCAACTCCTGACGCCGAATCGCGTATTGGGTGTCAGTAGACCCCGTCCGCGTCCAGCGCGTTGCCACGGGCCGCGGCCATGAGTAAGAAAGGAACAGGTTGTTTTGAGGATGATGGACATGACCACAAAGCCAAAAGACCGCTACGAAGAGTTGCGACAGTCCTTGCAGTCTCTCCCCTACATCAGCGAGCCGCAGGTGGAGCAGTGGCTGGCCCTGCAGCAGACTATCGACAGCACCCGCGACTATCTGATCCGGGCCGTCCCCGAAGCGCAGTACAGCATCGCCGAAGCGGAGAAGATTCTCGACCAGCGCACCTATACGCTGGTCTTCTTCGGCGGAACCGGCGTGGGCAAGAGCACGCTGATCAACGCCCTGCTGGGCCGCAACCTCCTGCCTACGGGCGCGGTGACCGCCGTAACGGGCACCATCGTCTACATAGAGCAGGCGGAGAAAGACGAGCCGGAGTCGCTGACGTTGAGCTTCTGGAACCGCGACGAATTTGCCACCCGGGTGCGCCGTCTCTGCCAGCTCAGCGAGATGGAATCCTTCGACATCACCAACCAGGCGGAGCGGGAGCAGGCCCGCGCCGACATCGCGGCGATCATGGAAGAGGGGCGCGACAACGCCAAGACAGAGCGCGACGAATACCTGGAAATTCTCATCGATTGCATCGACACCTATGAGGTGCACGAGGATATGTTCCAGAACGGGCCGCCCCCGCCGCAGACCCTGCCCCTGGACGACGAGCAATCGCTGCTGCATCTGCGTGAAGACGGCTTCAAGGGCAACAAGAACCAGCGGCAGATCCGCCTCGTGCGCTCGGCCACGTTCCGCATCCACCCGCGCGCCGGGCAGCCGAACCTGCTGATGGACGGCCATCTGCGCATCGTGGACGTGCCGGGCCTGGGCGCCGGGATGAAGCTGCACGAGACGATCACCCTGGAGGAGATGAAGCGCGAGGACGCAATGATCGTCCTGGTCACTGACGCCGGGCGCCAGCGCGTGGACGAGATGAAGTCCCTCTCGGCGGTGAACTGGATCAAGGAGAACCGCCTGCACAGCCTCAGCGGCAGCGATCTGGACGAGGCCGCTTCCAAGATTTTCCTCGTCGTCAACGGCGCCAACGTGCGCCAGGCCTTCGACCGGCTCAATTCCGGGCTGCCGCAGGCGGAGCTGGAAGTGAAGGAAGTGACCCGCTACATCGCCCCCAACTACTGGGAGCGCTACGCGGATCGCGGTCACAACCGCCCCTACTTCCTGGTCATGGCCCCGTCCGCCCTGTTTGTGGAAGACCCGGAGCACGCCCCCGGCGAGTTCGAGGGCGAAACCGAGCGCATCTTGAAGGCGTTCGCCGACCAGCTACGCGCCATTGGCGGCAGCGGGCTGAACCTCGACGACCCGCTCGACCCGGACACCAAGGCGGCGCTGCTGGAGCTGAGCGAGGTGCCGCTCCTGCGCGAGAGCCTGATCAACTTTATCCGTAACGACCGGGTGCGCAGCCAGCTTCGCGAGGCCAGCACCCGCGTGCGCAACGCCCTGCAATCGCTGCGTTTCTACTATGAGAAACAGCTTGCCGCGCGCGGCGTCCACCCGCCCTTCTCCACGAGCTGGGAGGCGATGCAGGAGCGCCGCTACGAGAACGTGCTCATCCGCCAGCAGAAGGAGCTTCCCCGCGCCTTCCATAACGCGCTTCTGGAGCTGAGCCAGCGGACGAACAACGACGAACGCTTCCGCGCGCTGCTGCGGCCCACTATCAACGGCGTCAGGGACATGGTCCAGGACACCGTGCGGCGCGAGATCGAGACGCTTCTGGAGAGCTACGGCACCGAGTATTGGGACGACCGCGACGTGACCTACGACAGCCTCGTCTGGGGCACCAGCGGCATCGAAGTGCCCATCAAGCGCATCCTCTATCAGGTTGAGCTGGTCATGCAGGAAGCAGTCTCCAACTTCATGCCGGAGGTCGCCGACGTCATCGCCGCGGAGCTGCAGCGCACGCTGGAGGCCCACGACATCCTGGCCCGCCTGGAGCGCGCCAGCTACGGGCAGGAGTACAGCTACACCCTGCCCGACGTGCCCGGCGAGACGCTGAGCTTGGAAGGGGCTTACCACCAATTGGTCGGCCGGGTGACGGAGAACTTCCGCCAGGTCTGCCGCCAGGCGACGATGTACGAGCTGGTGCAGCCCGAGCGCTCCATTCACGTCCGGCTGCAGCAGAGCGAAGAACAGCTAGCCCTGCCTGACAACGACCGCGTGCTGGACGCCATCCTGCACGGCGCCGAGGCGGTACAGCAGGAGCTGCGCGGGCGGGCCCGGCAGGCGGCCCAGCCAGCCGCCGCGCCGGAGCAGCAGCCCGCCGAGGACGAGATTGCCATCAACATTCTCGACGAGCCCGTCGCTATGCCCGACCTGGACATCAGCTTCCCCGGCGAGACGCCCGAACAGCCGATGTCTCTGGCGGAGCTGGAGCCGAGCTACGCCGACCGGCTGGACAATATCGCCGTCAAGACCAACGAGATCTTCGGCCAGATTGTGCAGGACCTGTTCGGCGACGATAACCTGCTGCCGCGCCTGCGCCGCCTCTTCTGGCTGGAAGCGACGCGCGCCGAGCGCGACTTCAACAACCATCTGGTGAAGCCGATGCTGCGCCAGCACGACCGCAAGCTGCACGACGAGGAGCTGCGCAAGGCGATGGAGATCGACCTGGAATCTGTCTCCGACATCGAAGAGCTGATGCGTACCTGGGAAGGTCTGCATCGGCTGGAAAGCAGCCTGGCAGGCTAGATCACTGATTGCCCCTGGGGGCGGTTTCGATCTGAGATCGCCCCCTTTGCGCGGGATTGGCGCCGATGACGAAGATGCGTTCAGCCAACCGGATAGCCGATAATGGCGTACTGGCGGTCGTCGTGGCGATCGTTCTGGTCGCCTGCGCCGAGCAGCCGGAGGCCGCTCCCGGCCCTACGAGCGCGCTTGCCCCTCTGGCGGCGCCCCCGGTAGCCGGCAGCGCCACGTCCCCTGCCGAGCGCCAGCAGGCGCCCACCCCCACGCTGCTGCCGCCGACCCCCACGCCGGAAACGACGGCAGCGACCTTCACGGAAGGCGAATGCCCGTTTCAACTGGGCGAGCGTGCGGTCACGTGCGGCTATCTGACTGTACCTGAGAACAGGCGCGCCGCCGGAGGCCGGCAGCTCCAGCTTGCCGTCGCCATCGTCCATGCCGCCGGCAATACACCGGAGAGTAACCCGATCGTCTTTTTGCACGGCGGTCCTGGCGCGCAGGCCGTCATCAGCACGCCCTGGGTGGCCAATAACTTCGGCGAGGCGCTGGCAAATCGCGACCTGATTGTCTTCGACCAGCGCGGCATGGGGCTTTCCCAGCCCTCGCTCGATTGCCCGGAGGTAGCGGCAGCCGTCTATCCGTTGCTGGGCCAGGTGCAGCCGCCGGAAGTGCGCCGTGAGGCTGCCGAAGCCGCTCACACGACCTGCTACCAGAGGCTAACCGCCGCCGGCATCGACCTGACACAGTACAACAGCGCCGAGAGCGCCGCCGACATTAACGACCTGCGCCTCGCCCTTGGCTACGATCAGGTCAATCTCTACGGCGTGTCCTATGGCTCGCGGCTGGCACTGACGGCGATGCGCGACTACCCGCACGCGGTGCGCAGCGCGACCCTCGATTCGACGGTGCCGCTCGAAGTAGACATGTTCGCGACCCTGCACACGCACCGCGCGCGTGCCTTCAGTCTCCTGTTCAGCCATTGTGCGGCTGACGCGCACTGTGCGGTGGCGTTCCCCGATCTGGAAAATCGCTTCTATGCGCTGGTGGATAGGCTTGACGCCCAGCCGCTAACCGTGCAGTTGCAGTACCGGGGAGACGGCCAGCTCTACGACGTGGCGGTGGACGGCGACTCGCTGATCAATATCTTACACTGGGCTCTCTATTCAGGTGAGACTATACCGTATCTGCCGCGCTACATTGCCGAGCTGGAGAGCGGAATCGTGACGAACTGGCTCGACCTGATCTACGCCTACGCCTTTATCGCCGACGGCTACAGCGAAGGTGCGAGTGCGGCGGTGATGTGTCGCGAGGAGTATGGGTTGAGCAACATGGTGCTGGTCACAGACACCCTCCACCCGCGCCTGCAGGCGGCTGCGGCGAGCTTCCTTGCCGCCGAGGCCGACCAGTGCGCCATCTGGCAGGTCGCCCCCGCTCCCGCTCTGGAGAACGAGCCCGTTCGCAGTGCGATTCCGACGCTTATCCTGGCCGGCGAGTTTGACCCGATCACGCCTCCGCACTGGGGCGAACAGGTGGCCGCGACGCTGGACACCGCCTACTTCTATGCGTTTCCCGGCGCCAGTCACGGTGTGCTGAGTGCGCGAGCCTGCGCCCGGGAGATCGTGACCGTCTTTCTGGACGCGCCCGCTCAGGAGCCCGCGCTGGACTGTTTTGCGCAGCAACAAGAGACGACCTTTTTTTCTCGTTAGGAGCACGCGTATGACGCAAGATAAGGCTCTACAGCTGATCCAATCATTACCGGACGACCGGCTGCCCCTCTTTGCCGAACAGCTGGCGGCTTTCCTCGTCGCCGACCTGAACGCCAGCGCCGAAGAGCCGCCGCCTGCCTTCACCGAATCGCGCGCGCGGGCGCTGCTGCGCTCGGCCGACGTGGCCGGCGACCCTGTGCTGCGCGACTTCGCGGGCCTGCTGGAACAGCCGCCCGCGCAGCGCGTCGCCCTCTACGACCTGCTGGGCGACGCCGGGCTGGTTGACCTCGAAGCGCTGGAGGGCCTCGCCGCGTTCGGCGCAGCGTCGGCCGCCGCCCGCCCGGCCGAGTGGGCGGCGCTGGTGGTGGCGGCTTTTTCCTGGCAGCGCCAGTACCCGCTCTACCAGTTCGACCCCGACCTGCCGCCGGAGCGCTACAGCCCGGCCGGGCAGATCCTGGCCCGCGCCGCACACTACATGCGCCGTCAGGTCCAGCGGGGCGCGACGGAGCGCGACAAGCTGGCCCGCCAGCTGGCTTACCGTCCCCGGCAGGCTGCCGGTCTGAGTGAGATGGCGGATAACACGCCCATCGCCCCTCTGCCGCCGCACTTTCGCCCGCCTGTGCCGGTCCGCTATCCCGAGGTGGCCCGCGAGACGCTGCGCATCGATCCCGACAGCGAACCAGAGCCCGTTCCGCCCCAGCGCGGCGAGCCGCTGACCATCTCTGAAGAAGAGCTGCCGCCGGAGCGCCAGCCAGAACGCATGCCGCCCATCACCATTTCGCGCGAGCAGGTGGAGCCGACTTCGCCGCCCAGCCCGGTGCCGGCTTCTGGCGTGCTCATGCCGGCCTCCTCGGCCAGCTCGCGGCCCGGCCTGACCGTGGCGCTGCGGCAGATGTTCGGCAATGAGGAGCTGAAGACGACGAAGCTGCACGTCGTCGTCCAGGAATATCCGGACGGGCCGGGGCTTTACGGGCTGCAGGTGCGCGTGAGCTGCAAGGGTATCCGCAGCTTTGTCGCCGGCACCACCGACCGGCAGGGTAATTTCGTCGCCGAGCTGCCGGTGCGCCTGCACGAAGGGCTGACCTACGACGTGGACGTCACCTGGCCGCGCGACCTGGGCGGCGAAGTCGAGCGCAAGGCGATCACCCTGAACGCCGACCGAACGCGCTTCACCCTGCCCTTCTACCACCGCAGCCAGCCCGCCGGATGAGCGAGCAGAAGCGGCAGCCAGACAACCAGAAACAGGACGAGCCGATGGACGAATGGCTCCAGCTCAGCGAGGAAGACATCGAGCGCGCCACGCGGCTGACGCGCAGCCGGCCGCCGGCCCCCGACGTCATCACGATCACGCCGGCAGACCTGGCGCCAGAGATCAGGCCCGACGCCGCCGTTGGCGCGCCGCTGGTCATCACCCCGGCCGATCTGGCGCCGGCAGGGCCGAAGCCGCAGGCCGAGCCGGACATCGCCGAGTTTGAGCGGCTGATGTTCCGCCTGGTCAACGAGACGCGCCGGCAGCACCTGCCGAGCTGGGTGGGAACGGCCGAGCTGGTCTGGCACGATGGGCTGGCGGCGGCCTCTCGCCAGCACTCGGCCGACATGCTGCGCCGTCAGTACGTCGCGCACGTTTCGCCGGAAGGCATAACGGCAGCGCAACG
The DNA here is from genome assembly GCA_012515125.1 of Chloroflexota bacterium. Lineage (GTDB taxonomy): Bacteria > Chloroflexota > Anaerolineae > Promineifilales > Promineifilaceae > JAAYYY01. The sequence goes on along the minus strand of JAAYYY010000222.1, from coordinate 1,078 downwards.
GCTGGACCGGGCGCGCATCGGCTACGTGGCCTGCGGCGAGAACATCGGTATCGTCTACGGCGAGGCCGCCCGCGGCAGCCGCGCCGTGGTCGAGATACACAACGCTTTTATGAACCAGCCGCGCAGCCTGACCAACCACCGGGGCAACCTGCTGAACCCGATATGGACCCATGTGGGCATCGGCATTGCCTACAACCCGGATGGCGCGCTCGTCGCCACGCAGAACTTCATCAGCGCGCCGGGCGCCCGGTTGCGCGGACGATAGAACGATGGAAGATATGCAAGAACAAGAACTACTTGTCATCACCGATCCGGATACCGACCGTTACCACACCTTTGGCTACATCAGCTGGTGGCAGCAGGAGGTGGTGCGCAACGCGACGGTGCTGGTCGTCGGCGCCGGCGCGCTCGGCAACGAAGTGCTCAAGAACCTGGCGCTGATGGGCATCGGCAACCTGCTGATCGCCGACTTTGACACGATTGAAGATTCCAACCTCAGCCGCTCCGTGCTCTTCCGCGCGGAAGATCGCGGGCGGCGCAAGGTCGATGCCGCCGCCGAGGGCGTGAAAGCGCTCAACCCCGACGTGAAGGTGAAGGCCTTGCACGGCGACATCAACTACGAACTGGGGCTGGGCGTTTACCGCCACGTGGACGCCATCGTCGGCTGCCTGGACAATCGCGAGGCGCGCCTGAGCATCAACCGCGCATCGTGGGCAGTGGGTCGTCCCTGGGTGGACGGCGCCATCCAGGAGCTGATGGGCATCGTGCGCGTCTTCTGGCCCGGCCGGGGCGCCTGCTACGAATGCACCCTCAGCGACGCCGACTACCAGGCGATCAACCTGCGCTATTCCTGCCCGCTGCTCGCCCGGCAGAACCTGCTGCAGGGCAAGGTGCCGACGACGCCGACCAGCGCCAGCATCGTCGCCGCCTTCCAGACCCAGGAGGCGCTGAAGCTCATCCACGGTCTGGAGGTGGACCCCGGCAAGGCGCTGCTGATCAACGGGCTGACCAACGACATCTACAACACCGAGTATCCGGTTAAAGATTTTTGCATGAGCCACAGCCGGCTGGAGAATAT
>JAAYYY010000221.1 GCA_012515125.1 Chloroflexota bacterium | reverse complement strand
CTTGTGCTTCAGCTTGCGATAAAAAACGCTCCCGTCTGGATGCGAATACAGCTTGTCCGACACTGCCTCCTCCCATCAGCGCGCCCCGGCGCGCCCTTTTTGATGATGCCGCGAATTGTCGCACAACCACGCCGGCCGGCAACATTGGATAGTGGTCAGTGGGGAGTAGGTAGGCGTCACTGCCCACCGGCTGCTGCCAGCCACCTGACGTTTTATGTCAACCACTTGAAGTTTACACGAAAGCGGGTAGAATAGGCGCCAGCTTTTTTGAGCGGACTATCTCTTTGCTTCTGCGGCGCCAGGATATCTATGGCCATCAGTATTCCCCTCGTCTTCCACCTCAACCAGCACCTGAGCGAGCGCGCTCTCACCGCCAGCCTCGCTGCCTATCGCGGCCTGCTGCGTGTCCTGCGCGCCCACCCGCTGCTGCCTGTCAACATTCAGATTTCCGGCACGCTCATCGACGCCCTGCGCTGGCTCGACCCGGAGCCGCTGCAGGAGATCTGGGAAGGGCTGCGCGCCGGGCAGTTCGAGCTGCTTGGTTCCACCTACGCCCAGAACGTGCCCTACGCCTCCGACGACTGGGACAACGCCCGCCAGATTGAGATGCACCAGGAGATCCTCTACAAGACGTTCGGCGTCACCCCGGTCACCTTCTGGAACGCCGAGCGGAGCTGGCGCCAGTCGCTGCTGCCGATCATCTCCGCGGCGGGCTACCGCTCCACCCTGGTCGAAGATTTCATCCTCGCCCAGGCCAATCTGGCCGAGCCGGTCGTCGTCACCAGCCAGGTCGGCCCGCACATCCTGACCCTGCTCTGCGACGACCAGCAGCTCAAGCATCTCTTCAACTTCGCCGTCTGGTTTGGCCGGCCGGGCCAGCTCCAGAGCTATCTGCTGCAGCGCGCCCGCCACCCCAACCACAACGCCCACTGCCTGGCTTACGCCGAAGACGCCGACGCGATGGGCCTCTGGGGCTGGAAGGAAGGCGTCGTGCCCAACCAGACGTGGCACCGGCTCGACCAGGTGCTCAGCCTGCTGGAGGCCATGCCCGAAATCCAGCTCGTCCACCTGACCAACTCGCCGCCTTCCGTCGGCAACCTCTCGCCCATCCCCGACGGCAGCGGTAGCTGGATGGACATCAGCCTGCAGGACCCCGAGCTGCCCTACCACGAGCCGGGCTACAAGGACTGGCTGGACTTCAACGAGAACTCGCCCAAGCTGCAAAAATACCGCTCCTTTTTCGGCGAGATTCGCGCCGAGCTGCAGGCCGTGGAAACGCTGCTGCAGGACGGCACCGGGCGCAAGAGCCGCGCCGCTCGCAACCTCTACCAGCTTGCGCTGCAGAACTACCTGGGCCACCAGTACGAGTTCGGCTGTATCGGCATTGGCGGCGACGGCTATCGCGGCTGGGATGGCGCCCAGGCTTCCTACGCCTTGCTGGCGGCGGCCCGCTGGGCGCTCGACCCCCGGCCCCTGGTCAGCATCGAAGACGTGAACCGCGACGGGCACGACGAGCTGGTCCTCAGCGACGGCAAGCAGGCGATTATCACCACGCCGCACGGCGGCCGCCTGCTCTACTGGTTCGACCTGGAGACGGGCGAGCAGTATGCGGGCAACCAGCGCGCCGTCACCGACGCGCCCTACGAGGCCGACGCCGTGCTGCCGGCCGTGGAGACGCTCGACTACCGGCTCTGGCTGCCGGAGGAAGCGCGCCCGCAGCCGTTCATGGCCGACGCGACGCTCACCGCCGAGATGGCCCCGACGCGCATGGCCAAATACCTGCCTTCCTGGATCTTCGAGAACGAGCGCCAGCCGTTCGAGCTGCTCACGCGCGAGATGAAGCTGCCCGGCACGACGACCCGGCTCCCGGCCCAGCGCCGCGCCCTGGTGGACTACATCACCGTGGACGGCGTCCCCCTGGAGGCCGGCGCCCAGCTAACCGGCGGGCACAATGGCGACACGCTGCACTTCGAGCGCGAAGTGCCTGGCGGCGTGCACGTCGGCAAGCGGTACGCCCTCGCCGATAGCGCGGTGGAGGTCGAATACACCTGGCGCAACGACAGCGAGGGAAGCTGCCCCGTGCAGTGGCGCGTCGTCAACGAGCTGACGCCGGCCTACACGATACTCACGCGCACCGACCGCAGCGAAATCCAGTTCATCGAAGACGAGGAGCGGCCCGGCGTCGCCAACACCACGGCCCGCCAGGGTATCTTCGTCGAGGCCGACCCCCGGCCCGACGAAGTGGACTTCAACGAGGCGATGCTCGCCCTGGAAGTGGAGCTGGGCTACGAGTTCAACCTGGAGCCCGGCGCCACGCACACGGTGACCATCCGCCTGCAGCGGGAGACGGTGCAGAAGAAGAAGCGGCGGCGGCGCTGAGCCGGAGCGCGCCTGCCATGCTGGCAGGCAGCTTCCAGCCCGCATCTTCATCTTCTGAACTGTGATTTAGCTGATTGGCCTGATTGGCTATGATTTTGGCTGGCGCCAATGTAGCGCGATTTCTGCAAATCGCGCGGTGCGCGGTGGGGAGGAGCGATTTGGGAAAATCGCTCTACAGACCACTGCGAAATCATAGGCCATCATCCCCTTCATTCTAATCACAGTTCAGAAGATGCGGGCAGGGATGCCCGCGATCCCTCCCCAACAAAAAAGCCGTTAGCCTGGCCCTCCAGGCTAACGGCTAAGAGCTAACAGCTAAAAGCTCTACATCAACCCCAACACCTTCCCCGTCTCCAGGTCCACGTCGATGTCGTAGAAGACGGGACGCGTCGGCAGGCCGGGCATCGTGCTCATCTGCCCGACGAGCGGGTAGAGGAAGCCGGCGCCCACGCTGGCGCGAATGTCGCGGATGGGCAGGATGTAGCCCGTCGGCACGCCCTTCAGCGCCGGGTCGTGGCTCAGGCTGAGGTGCGTCTTGGCCATGCAGATGGGCAGCCCGGCGAAGCCCAGCCGGTTGTAGCGCTCGATCTTGCGCTCCGCCTCTTCCGAATACTCCACGCCGTCCGCGCCGTAAATCTGCGTGGCGATGATCTCGATCTTCTCCTTGATGCTGGCTTCCAGCGGGTAGAGGAAGTCGAAGTTGCTGTCCTGCTTCGTCGCCTCCATGACGGCCTTGCCCAGCTCGATGGAGCCCAGGCCGCCCTCGGCCCAGTGGTTGCTCGGCACCGCGTCGTAGGCGCCGGCCTCCTGGGCGATGCGCCGCACCAGGGCGATTTCGGCCTCGGTGTCGTCCTTGAACTGGTTGATCGCCACCACCACCGGGATGCCGAAGCGCAGCGCGTTCTTGATGTGCGCCACCATGTTGCCCGCGCCCGCCTCCAGCAGCTCCAGATTCTCCTGCGTATAGGCCGGGTCCAGCGGCTTGCCCGCGACGACCTTCGGCCCGCCGCCGTGCATCTTCAGCGCGCGGATCGTCGCCACCAGCACCACCGCGTCGGGGATGAGGCCCGAGTAGCGGCACTTGATGTCGAAGAACTTCTCCATGCCGATGTCGGCGCCGAAGCCCGATTCCGTCAGCACGTAGCCGTCCGGACCGACGAGCTTGAGGGCGATCTGGTCGGCGACGATGGAGCTATTGCCGTGGGCGATATTGGCGAACGGGCCGGCATGGACGAAGGCCGGCGTGCCCTCCAGCGTCTGCATCAGGTTGGGCATGATGGCGTCCTTCATCAGCACCGTCAGCGCGCCGCCCACGCCCAGGTCGTCGGCGGTGATGGCTTCGCCCGCCCGGTTCGTGCCGATGACCATGCGGCCCAGCCGCTCGCGCATGTCCGCCAGGCTCGTCGTGAGCGCGAGGATCGCCATAATCTCGCTGGCGACGGTGATGTCGTAACCCGTCTGGCGCTGGAACTTCTCCTGCGGCCCCTGCCCGATGGTAATCTCGCGCAGGTAGCGGTCGTTGGTATCCACGACGCGCCGCCAGGTAATCGTGTCCGGGTCGATGTCCAGGCGCACGAAGCGGCTGCGCTCTTCAGCCGTCAGCTCGTTGGGGTCGGTCTTGTCGATGCCCAGCTTGGCCAGCCGGCGCAGCATCACGCCGGAGAAGCGGCGGTTGCCCTGACCGTCGGGCGGGCAGAGGGCGTTGAACAGGCGCTCGTCGTCCTGGTACAGCTCGTGGTGCATGCGCGCGTCAATCGCCGCCGCCAGCAGGTTGTTGGCTGCCGTAATCGCGTGAATGTCGCCGGTCAGGTGGAGGTTGAAGTCCTCCATCGGGATGACCTGGGCATAGCCGCCGCCTGCTGCGCCGCCCTTAATGCCGAACGTTGGCCCCTGTGAGGGCTGGCGGATGTTGGTGAAGACCTTCTGGCCCAGGTGCGCGCCGAGCGCCTGGCTCAGCCCGACGGTCGTCGTCGTCTTGCCCTCGCCCAGCGGGGTGGGGGTGATGGCAGTCACGTCGATGTACTTGCCGTTGGGCCGGTCCTTCAACCGCTCCAGCACGTCCAACTTGACCTTTGCCTTATAGGGGCCATAGAGGAGCAGCTCGTCCTCCAGCAGACCGACCTCTTCGGCAATCTGAACGATGGGCTTCAGCTCCGCTTCCTGGGCGATCTCGATGTCGCTAGGCACCGGCTTGCGCAGCCTCAGCGGGGTAGCAGTGAACATGGGGTAATCTCCTTAATCTGTAAATGCCGGCGCCGTTTGCGCACGACCCCGGGGTTGGGCCGGTTCGCGGCCTGACCTTCCGGGCCAGCCCGCTCACGCCGTAACTCCCAATAGGCGCCCCGCCCTAACCTCAACCGCCTCTAACATATCAGAACTCCACTAGATCGCCAAGAACGCGGGCGCGCTTTGTCTCCCGGGCAATCGGGTATTTCCACGCCCAATGGTGGGGCATTACCCCATTCCCCCCGGCGACTATCCCCGCTATGCTCATCTATAGACACGGGGGTAGAGCGGGCAAGGTTCCGCTGCCCTGTCTGTGCCACTGCCACCTGACTACCGATTACCGATAGGCGTAATAAGGAGGCACGACGATGCATAACTTTAGCCGCCTGCACGATCTGCTGAACCACGAACTGGACGACCTGATGAGCGCCGAGCGCATGCTTGCCGAAGCGCTGCCAAAAATGGCCGCCGCCGCCACCGATCCCAAGCTCAAGGAAGGGTTCGAGAAG
>JAAYYY010000220.1 GCA_012515125.1 Chloroflexota bacterium | reverse complement strand
TGACGCTGACCTCTGCGCCCAGGACCGGCGGCCCGGCCTCCCGCCCACTGCCCGGCTCCGTCACGCCGACCGTCACATGCAGAGGCTCCTCGGCCCGTGCCGGGTCGGGCGAAGTCCATACCGAGAGCCAGTAGGGGCCGTCAGGCTCGTTGACCAGTCGCGGCGTGCCGCCGCCGTGTCCTTCCACCGGCGAAACGAACGAGAGGAAGAGCAGGAAGAGCAGGAATCGCGCCAACAGCCCGAAGATGACGCCGGGTCGCTTCATTTCAACGGCGGTCCAGGCCCGGCGCCGCCATACGCTCGTCGGTCGCCCATTTTGTCGCGGGCAGTGGCGGCTTGTTCTCTTCTCCCCGCAGCCAGCGCGCCGCAAGGATTAACACGGCAACGATGTACATCATGCTGCCGGGAATCCACATGATGATCCCGCTGATCCGCTGGTCGGAGAGGACGTCCAGGTTCCAGGGGCGCGGCACGCTCAGGTAATAGCTGTAGATGGGCTGCTCGGCGAAGGCGATGGCAATGCCGGTAAACATGGTGGGCGGGATGGCGGCGATGACGTAGGCCATACGCGCCGGCCGGCCAAACTGCCTGTGGATGCGCGGGCCGGCGCCGACGACGTGCCACCAGTACAACATTGCCGGGAGAAAGAAAGAAAGGTGCTCGACATCGTGCACGAACTCGCTGCGCAGCGCCGCGTTGTATAGATTCGGATCGTGCCAGCCGACAAGGAAGACGACGTATAGCAGCCACACCAGGCCCGGTCCTGTGACCGACCGCAGGGACCGGCGAAAGGACGACTTGCGATGGAGTGCCGTGGAGAGCCAACCGCCGGCCGTACGCCGCCATTTCTCAGGCAGCCCCCAGAGGATAAACGGCAGCGGGTTAGCCAGCATGAGCAGTGGCGGCGCGAGCATGACCAGGAACAGGTGCTGGATCATGTGCATGAAGAAGAACTGCCCGCCGAGCACGTCTATGGGCGAGACCAGGGCGAGCAGGACCACGGCGAGGCCGCCGAGGTAGGCCGCCAGCCGCCAGCCATTCGCCAGACGGTAGGCGGCGCGAACAGAGCGCGTCCGCCGGCGCAGGCGGCGCCAGCCAAGCACGTAGAGCACGCCGAGCAGAGCCAGCGGCAATACGACTTCGACACGCCACTCCCACGACAGGAGAACGGCGCGAGTTACAGGGTCCATCTGAAATAAACACGCGCCAGCGACCACGGAACGGCCCTGGCGCGTGCTCCTTACGGTATTTCCAGGGCGCTAACCCAGGTGGACGGCTCTGCCAATCAGGTAGAGGGCCGGGTAGAAGAAAACCCAGGCCACGTCTACAAAGTGCCAGTAGATGGCGGTCGCTTCGACCCCCCAGTGGCGCTCCGTGGTGAACTTTCCACGCAGACTATTATACAGAATGATGAGCAGGAGGATGACGCCGCTGAGAACGTGGATGGCATGTAGACCGGTCATGCCAAAGAAGACGGCCCCAAAGGCGCCGTCGCCCGGCGACACTTCACCCTGCCATTCCAGACCGACGACGATGCCCAGAAAGACGATGCCCAGAATAGCCGTGATGAGCAGCCCGGCGTTGAGAATCTTGCGGTCGCCACGGCTCGCTGCAGCCTCAGCCAGCGCCATCGACACACTGCTCAGCAACAGGATAGTGGTGCTGAACAGGCCCAGGAGCTGGTCCAGCTCCGGCCGTATGATGTCATCGGTAGCCGGGTCGCGCCAGAGGTAGAAACGGGACATCAGCAGGCCGCCAAACAGGAAAAGCTCGCTGAAGACAAAGAGCCACAACCCCAGCCGGTTATTGCGCAGCCGCTGGGCATACGAAGGCTCGGCCGCCCCGTGAGGGCTATGGGTCTGTACGTGTGCGCGTTCGCGCTCGGCGACGGTGACGCTCATCAGTGACTCTCCTCACGCCACAGGCGGTAGACGTGCATAAAGAACTGGACGATCAGGGCCGCTTTCACCAGAGCGATCAGCAGCAGAAAGATGGCCGAAGGCAGCGCCTGGGCCACGAAATATTCGGCGACCGTCAGTATCGCCAGCAGGACGGCGATGATAATGATCTGGCGGTAGCCGCCGCCATTCTGTTCGTTCACACGACTCTCCTTTTCCACGGCGCCTAATCTCCTGTTGCGGGCTGCATATTCACGTAGGTCGAATCGGCCAGACCGTAGTCATAGGGCTCGCCCACGACGACAAACGGCCGGTCGTAGTTGAACTCCGGCATCGGCGACGGCACCTGCCATTCCGGCGAGCGCGACCGCCACGGATTGGGAGCGGCAACCGGCGCCGCACGCAGGCTGCTGACCAGGTTGTAGATCATGATCAGAACCGACCAGCCGATGATCAGGGCGGCGATGGTGATGAGCGTCTGGGTGAAGTCGATCTGCAGGGCCGGGTCGTAGTCGGCGATGCGGCGGCGCATGCCTAGCAGGCCGATGCGCATCTGTCCCAGGCTCATGACCCAGAAACCGGGCACCATCAGCCAGAAGTGCAGCTTGCCCAGCGTCTCGTTGAACATCCGCCCCGTGATCTTCGGATACCAGTAGTAGATTGCGGCGAAGAACGGGAAGACAAAACCGCCAAACATCGTCGCGTGGAAGTGGCCCACGATCCAGTAGCTATCATGCAGATGCAGGTCGGTCGGTACGGTGCCCAGAATGGGGCCGCTGAGGCCGCCGATCAGGAAGACCGAGATGGCGCCGAGGGCAAAGAGCATCGGCGTCGGAAAGGTCAGCTTGCCTCCCCACACGGTGCCGATCCAGCTAAAGAACTTGACCCCAGTGGGCACCGCGACCAGCATCGTCGAGAACATGAACGGGATACGCAGGTACTCGTCCATGCCCGAGGTGAACATGTGGTGCGACCAGACGAGGAAGCCGACGAGGGCGATGGCGATACTGGATAGCGCGATCCACTTATAGCCAAAAAGTGGCTTGCGCGAGAAGACCGGCAGCAGCTCGCTGATCACGCCCAGCCCTGGCAGAACGAAAACGTAGACGACCGGGTGTGAATAGAACCAGAAGAGGTGCTGGTAGAGGATAGGGTCGCCGGGTGGGACGCCGGGTGCGCTGACCGTAGCGTCGAAAAAGCCCAGCCCAAAGAGCCGCTGCATGGTGACCATGAGCAGGGCCAGACCAACCGTCTGCGTGGCGGTGAACTGGATGATCGAAGCGGCAACCGAGCCCCAGACGAAGATGGGCATGCGGAAGAGGCTCATGCCCGGCGCGCGCATGGTCAGCACGGTGACGATGATGTTGATCGCACTGGCAATGCTGCTGAAACCGTTCAGGAAGAAACCCAGGAGGAAGAGCTGGGTGCCCAGCGGCCCGCGTATGCTGAGCGGCGGATAAGCCACCCAGCCGGTGTCCCAACCCTGGACGAACATCGCGGCGATGATCAGCATCGCGCTCGGCACGGCAATCCAGAAGCTGAAGGCATTGAGCCGGGGGAAGGCCATATCAGGCGCGCCAATCATCATCGGCACGAGGTAGTTGCCCATTGCGCCGACGCCGGCGAGGATGCTGGCAATCATGATAATGCCATGGGCGCTGAAGATCGTATTATAGGTGTCGGGTGTCAGGAACTGCATCCCGGGGACGGCCAGCTCCACACGGAAGATGAGGGCGAGGATGCCGCCGACAAGGAGGACGATGATGCTCGTGACGCCGTACTGGATGCCGATAACTTTATGGTTGTAATCGACGCTCAGGTAACGCGTCCATGCAGGCCGGCCCGCCGGTGGGCCGTGGCGCAGCTCTGTCCGGCGTCCGGCGGCCCAGCGCAGCCAATCGCCCAGGACGCCCGCCGCCAGCAGAGCTGTGAAAACGCCGAGAAAGGCGCCGGCAACCCAGCCGGCTTCCTGAGCCGGCTCCAGTCCCATCAACGCGCGGATCCCATTAACGAGCCCGTAGCCGGCGAGCATACCGATGGCCTGCCCGACCAGCGCGCGGACGAGCCCGGTGGTCAGCAGGTAATACAAGAAACGGAATAATCCTCGCATCAGATCGCTCCTTTGCTCTCGAAAAGACCTTTACTCGGATAGAGACTGGATATAGACGATGAGATCGTCGATGATGCTGACTTCGCCGTCATATTTGGCTTCTTCTTCGGCGAACAGCTCCTCAAAGTTCTGGGGCATGATGTTTGGTCCGAAGCCGGCGTGGAGCTGGTCGTTGGGCATCAGAATCGAGTTCCTGATGTACTCTTCGTCCACGAGCACCGTCTCTCCGCTCGCCAGCTGGACCTCGCTCCCAAAGAGGCCCTGCCACGTCGGCCCGGCGAGGGCCGTGCCGTCCGGCGAGTGGCAGCCGGTGCAGCCAAACTGCTGCGACCAGGTCAGCCCGCGCTCGACCGGCTCCAGCTCGGCAATGCTCGTGCTGCTTTCCTCTACCCACGCCTCGAAGTCGTCTTCCGAAACAACACGAACGTCGGAGATCATATAGGCGTGACTGGTGCCGCAGATTTCGGCACAGCGCGTCTTATAGTCGCCCTCGTCGGTGGGCGTGATCCGCAGTTCGTGGATCTGACCGGGCACGAGGTCCTGCTTCACGCGAAACTCGGGCACCCAGAAGCTATGCAGTACGTCGATTGAGGTCATTTCCAGCCGGACAGGCTGGTGGACCGGCAACACCAGCTCGTCGCTGGTAATGTCGCCGTGCTCGGGGTATTCAAAGCGCCACGACCATTGCTGCCCGACGACATTGATCGTTATCTCGTCTTCATCCGGCGCGATGATGTCCGTTAGCAGGCGCGCTCCCCAAACACCGAAGACGACCACGAGCATCAGCGGGATGATCGTCCAGACGATCTCCAGCCCGGTGTGCCCGTGAAAATGGTCGCCTTCCACGTCTTCCGGTTCGTCCGGGCGCCGGCGAAAGACGACGACGCTGTAGAGCAGGAAGACAACGACGAGAGCAAAGAGGAAAGAAATCAGGATGAAATGGCCCCTGAAGAGGGCGTCAATGCCGTCGGCCTCTTCACTCGCCGCGAGCGGCAGGGCATAAATCGACTCCAGCAGGACGTAAGCGACAATGCTGCCGATTACGATCAACACTGCCACAATGGCAAAATGTCTCCCGTACTTCATTGTTCTCCTTTCCTACACGCGTGGACCTGGATAAGGTCGGATTCTTAACCTGCCGCCCGCACAAGCCACCGAGACAAGCGAACAGGCGCCACGACTAGTGGCCAAATCCTGTGCATTCTATCACAAGCACAGACGATTCGCCAAACTATTTCAGGCAGAATAACCGGTCGAAAATCGCGAGAAAAAGCTCCTTGCGGAGCCGCTAAGTGACGACGGGAAGCGGGACGGCGACAAGCCCCAACGTGCCCGGTCCCAGGTTGACGGCGACCGAGAGCGCCAGATCCAGCAGGTGGGCTTCGACGACGTTGAAGCAGGAGCGGGCCATCTCCAGCAGCTCGTTGCCGCCCTCCGGCCGGTTGGCATGAACGGCGGCGAGCATCACAGGCAGGTCGCCGACGGCCTCGCGGGCGCCCTCTACGATGCGCTGTTTCGCCTTGCCCAGCGTGCGCACCCGCCGGTCGGGCACAATGAGCCCGTCCACCACCGTCATGATCGGCTTGATGTTGAGCAGCGAGGCAACGCCATATTGCAGAAAAGAGACGCGCCCGCTGCGCACCGCAAACTCCAGGCTGTCGATCAGCATGAAGATGGTGGCCTTGCTGCGCATCGCCTGCAAAGCCTCCAGTACCTGTTCCGCCATAGCACCCTGCTGGACCATCCGCGCCGCCTCGACGGCCATCAGACCCTGCGCCGCCGAGCCGGATTGGGAGTCAAAGATGTGCACGACCATCTCCTCAGCCACGGCTTCGGCCGCCGCGACAGCCGAGGCGTAGGTGCCGCTGAGCCGCTCGCTGACGGTTATCACGACCAGCTCGTCGGCTCCGTCGGCGAGCGCCCGGCGGTAGACCTGCTCAAACTGGTAGGGCGTCGGCTGGGAGGTCTTGGGGAAGTTTTCGTTGCGTATTGATGCGACTATCCTGTAGAAGCCGGCGCGGTCGATATTAATCCCGGAGAGGAATTCTTCGGCGCCGAAGATAACGTTGATCGGCACAACGTAGATCTGACAGGCGTCGATCAGCTCCGCTGGCGCGTCGGCGGCGTCGTCGATGACAATGCGCAACGTCATGCTCCATTCTCCTTCTCACGCCACCGCAGCAGGCTGCGCCAGCTCCGCCGGGGCGGCGCAGCCTGCAGATCCTGCCGCAGGACGAGCAGTGTGCGATGGTAAAGAGACTTGATCGCTCCCTCGCTGCGCCCCATAACCCCCGCAATCTCGGCATTGCTGAGCTGATCGACGAATTTCAGCAACAGCAGCTCCTGGCGATCGGCGGGGAGCCGGCGAACGGCTTCAAGCAACGCTGCCCGATCCTCCAGCAGCGCGGTGATATCCTCCGGGCCACTTCCGGGGACGCGCCACTGCGAGAGATCTTCCAGGGCAATTGTGGGCCGGCGGCTGTTGTCGCGGTGCCAGTTCGCCACCAGATTGTGGGCGATGCGGTAGAGCCAGGCAGAGAACGCGTGTCCCCGGTCTTCGTAGCTCTCGATGTTCTGCAGCGCGCGCATGAAAACGCGGGCCGTCAGATCCTCCGCGTCGGCAGCGTTGCCGGTGCGGTAGTAGATATAGGTGTAGATCTTGCCAGCGTAGCGCTCATATAGCTCGCCAAACGCCTCTCGATCTTCTTTGGCCTGCGCAACCAGCGCCGCCTCTTCTCTGCTGCTATCCACGCATACCTCTGCCGCCCCCGGGCGCCAGACCCGCCGGGAGGATCCGGAGAGAGACAGGGGCGCCCAAGGTTAGAGTCGAGTATAACAAAAGGGGTACGCGCTGCCAGCGTCTTGACGGCGCCCTGGCGCTGGGCTATCCTCGACTGGTTATGGTCGAGAAGCAGAACGTGCGGTTGCGCGTGGACGGCATTGGCTGCGCCGGCCTGCTTTTTCTGGTGATGATGGTGCTCGTGGCGGCGGTCGGGGCCATCACCCCCCAGGAGACGGAAGAGGAAGCAGCCGGGCTGGAGCCAACCCATCCGGCATTGCCGACAGTCATTCCTTCACCCACGCATCAGCCCGCGAGCGCGCCGCCTGTCGTGATCGTCGAGCCGGCGGCGGAGGGCGCGCAGCCGTTGCCCATTGCCGAGGCGACGGCTCCTCCCGGTCTGGTTGTGCCGGCAGACAGGCCGCCGCAGGCCACCCGGGCCATCTTGCCCGCCGGGCCAGTCCCGCTGCCGACTCCGGCAAACGGTCTGACGACGACGGTGAACGTGCCGATCCTTATGTACCACTACATCAGCGAGCCGCCCGAAGACGCAGACAAATACCGCGAGGATCTTTCCGTTACCCCGCAGGCCTTCCGCGAGCAGCTGCAATATCTGGCGGACAATGGCTACACGACCATCGACCTCTATGACCTGATCCTCGCCGTCACCCGCCAGCAGGCGTTGCCGCCGAAGCCGGTCATCCTGACCTTCGACGACGGCTACGTAGACCATTACACGAATGCCTTTCCCCTGCTCCAGGAGTTTGGCTTCAAGGGCACCTTTTTTATCATTACCGACTGGGTAGATAATGGTAGCCCGGCGCACATGAACTGGGCAATGATCGAAGAGATGGCGGCGGCAGGGATGCGCATGGAATCCCATACCCGGTCGCATTCCGAACTGACCCAGGCCGAAGACGAGGAAGAGCTGATCTGGCAGATCCTCGGCTCCCAGGAGACGCTGGCGGCGCACATCGGCTATACGCCACGCTTCCTTTGTTATCCCGGCGGTCGTTATAACGAAGAGACAATCGCCGTGCTCCAGAAGCTCGACTTCTGGGGCGCCGTGACCACTGCCAGCGGCAAGCTGCACGGGTATGACGACCGCTACGAGTGGTCGCGTCTGCGCATGCGCAACACGACCACCCTGCCTATCTTCGCCGACTTCGTAGACCCGCTGGGAAGCTGATGGAGCGTTCCCACCCCGCCGCCGATTCTGCTTTTTTCGCCGCCAGCCATTGGGGCTGCCTCTTATTTCTCGCCGTGCTTGCCATCGTGATAGTGGGCAGCGCCGTCCGCCTGCTGCGGCAGGGAGAAGTAAATAGCTACGAGGGCACGCTGGGCGCCGTGGAAGTTCTCCAGCGCTCCCCCCGGCAGGCGAGCTATCGCGTCACGCTGGAGCGCGACGACGGCGAGCTGCTCTCGCTGCGCCTGCTGAACCAGGGCCGCGTCCTGGCCTACCTCCGGTCCGCGCCCGCTACCCCGCGCGCGCAGCTGGAGGTACGCGATGGCGTCGTGCGCAACCTGACTATTCTGGAACGGGCGGAGACGATTGCAGAGCGAGAAGCTCCCTCGCTCCTGCTGGCGGCGACGACCGCTTTATCCCTGGTGTTGCTGGCTGCCCTGGCCTGGCCCATGCTCCGGGCGCGCCCGGTCCTGCCCGGCCGGCCACCGGCCCTTCGCGGCGAGGAGGAGGAGTAAAGCAGTGGCTGTCGAGCTGACCGGCAAAGTGGCGCTGGTCACCGGCGGCGCGGTGCGCATCGGGCGGGCGCTTTCGCTGGCCCTCGCCGGGGCGGGCTGCCACCTCTTCATTCATTACGGGCGTTCTACCGGCCCGGCTGAGGAAACGGCCGCCGCCGCCGAAGCGCTCGGCGTCACAGCCCACACCTACAGCGCTGATCTGCGCGAGCCGGAGCAGACAGACGGGATCATGCCCGCCGCCGTCGCCGCCTTTGGCCATGTGGACATCCTGATCAACAATGCGGCGATCTTTGAGCCGGGCGGGCTGGCCGAGGCGACGCTCGGCCAGTGGGAGCAGCAGATGGGCATCAACCTGCGCGCCCCCTTCTTTCTCAGCCAGGCGTTTGCGCGGCAGCTTCCGGCCGGCGCCGAAGGGCAGATCGTCAATATCGCCGACGCGCGGGTGTTACGCCCCGGCGCCGATCACCTCGTCTATCGGCTGACCAAGTCGGCGCTGGTCAGCCTGACACAGGCGCTGGCGCTGGAGCTGGCGCCGCGCATTCGCGTCAACGCCGTGGCCCTGGGCGCTATCCTGCCGCCGCCGGGCGAAGATGAAGCCTACCTGCAGGCGCTCGCCCAGCGGCGCGTGCCGTTGCGCCGGGCAGGTAATCCAGAGATGGTCGCGGTCAACGTGCTGCACCTGTTGCGACAACCGTTTCTCACCGGCGTCATCCTGCCCATCGACGGCGGCGAGTTTTTATAGTGAGGAGATACATGGACAGGATTTTCATCAAGGATCTACTCGTCCGCGGCATTCTGGGCATCAACCCGGAGGAGCGGGTCAAGCGGCAGGACATCCTGATCAACGTCGTGCTCTACGTGGACGTGCGGAAGGCAGCGGCGACTGATGCCATCGACGATGCCGTGAATTACAAGTCGATTTCCAAACGGATCATCGATCACGTCGAATCGTCGTCCGACTTTCTGGTCGAAAAGCTGGTGACCGATCTCGCCCGGATCATCCTCTGCGAATATGAGCAGGTTGAGCGGGTCCAGGTGCGGGTGGAGAAACCCGGCGCGCTGCGTTTCGCTCGCTCGGTCGGCATCGAGATCGAGCGTACCCGGGCTGACTTCGCCGAATGACGCGCGCGGTCATCAGTCTCGGTTCCAACGTAGACAAAGAGAGAAATATGCCGCTGGCGGTAGCCCTCATCCGCGAGCGCTGCCGGCTGCTTGCCGTATCACCCGTCTACGAGACGCTGCCGATGGGGCTGCGCGACCAGGGGAATTTCTTTAACGCCGCCGTGCTCGTCGAGACGGAACGCACGCCCGACGAGCTGAAGCAGGAGGTTCTCGACTGGCTGGAGAACCGGCTTGGGCGTGTGCGCCAGGCGGATAAGAACGCGCCCCGCACCATCGACGCCGACCTGACCCTCTATGGCGATACGGTGATGGAGTACAGGGGCCACCACATCCCGGACCCCGACCTGTTGCGTTTTGCCCACGTTGCCGTTCCCGTAGCCGACCTGCTGCCCGACGGCCATCACCCGGAGACAGGCGAGCCGTTAGCCGAGCTGGCGGAGCGGCTGGCAGCGCGGGCGGCGAAAAAGTACGGCGTCCAGGTTCTGTGGCCGCGCCCCGACTTCGACCTGCTCAGCGAGTCGGCGTCGCCGTCGGAGTCGCCAGCCTCAGATTCTGGAACGTAAGCTCCCAGCCGCCGGGCTGGCCATTGGTGCAGTTCTCAATACGCAGGCCGCCGATTGTCGGGCTTCCTGCAGCAAGGGAGACGCTGTAGGAAACGTCCGGCGCCATGATAAAGTCGGCGTAACCCGCTCCCTGATCCGGGCGGAAGCCGGTGAAGAAGCGATCCTGCCCATCGACCCAATCGACGACAACCTCTACGCCGGCAAGCGGCTCGAGCTCGGCATCGACCACTTCCACGACGATCAGCGGCGCGGGCTCGCCGGCGCGGCAGACGCGCCGCTGGCTGAGCAGGCGAAAGTCGGGGCGCGGCGTTGACGTGGGTTCGGGCGTCGGCGAGGGCGTGATCGTCGGCGCGAGGGTCTGGGTCGGCCGGGGGGTCGAGCTGGGCGTCGGCAGGAGGGTGGCGGTGGGTGTGGCGATAGGGCGCGTGGGCGTTGCAGTCAGCACGGGTGGCTCGGGCGTCGGGTTGAAGAGGGCCAGCGCCGGGTTTTCGCCGCCCAGCTTGCGAGTCAGATCAGCCAGGTTGCGCACGCTTTCGGCGGGCTCTCCCTCACGCAGGTAGCGCTCGAACAGCAGGGCCGCCCGCTGGGGCAAATCGCGTGCCTCCAGCGCGGCGAGACGTTGCTCGGCCGTGTCCCAGTCGCCGCTGTAGGCATAGCTCTGGCTGACGAGGAACAGGTACTCTTCCTGATAGGAGGCGCTCATCTGGGCCGGCTTCGCATTGATGTAGACGATCGGGTTGATCAGCCAGGCGTAGAAGAGGCCGCCCGCCAGGCCGAGGAGCAGGCCCAGCAGGAGCAGGGTTGCTGCCGGCAACGGCGGCCTGGGGCCGTGGACCTGGGTATAGCGGCGGCTACGGAACATCAGCTTCTATTCCCCCTGTCCCGCTGCCTGTCAGATAGGGGACCATAGCGGGTGAAGAGAGGCCAAGGTCGTGAGCAAGCTGCACCAGAGGCCGGATCTCGCTCGCCTCATCGCGCCCGGAGAGGATGGCATCGACCGTCACCTGCAGCAGCCAGCGATCCGGTTCCGGCTCGCCCAGGCTGTAGAGCCGGCGCCGCGCCGCGGTGAGGTCGCCGTCCAGAACGTAGGCCTGGGCCGTCATCACCAGGTAATCACGCTTGTAATCGGGCCGCAGAATCGACGGGTCGGTGTTGGTGAACTCCGTAGGCCAGGCAACCCATCCCAGATAGAGGCCGGCACTCACGCCCACGATCAGACCGAGGCCGAGCCACAGCAGAACCCTCTTCCAGTTTGCCATACGGCGCCAAGTGTGATCCAAGCGCCCGGCGCTGTCAAGGCAGGCCGGACTTAATACCCAGCGAGAAACAAAAAGACCACCGGCCGGTGGTCCTGGCTGTGCGTGCATCGTGGCGCGAGATTTGCCGCGCCTTCTGGCGCGCCTTATAATGCCCGCTTGAAGGAGTGCCGAAGGTGGGAATCGAACCCACACTCCCGAAGGAACACGATTTTGAGTCGTGCGCGTCTGCCAGTTCCGCCACTTCGGCTCAGCGACGACCGAGTATAAAGGAAGTGGGTCCGG
This sequence comes from Chloroflexota bacterium, assembly GCA_012515125.1. Lineage (GTDB taxonomy): Bacteria > Chloroflexota > Anaerolineae > Promineifilales > Promineifilaceae > JAAYYY01. Next base: position 2,181 of record JAAYYY010000220.1, on the reverse strand, counting down.
GTGTCAACGTACGGCCCCTGCCTCTTACAGAACGTATATCAGGAATCGCCCGCCACGCAGCAAGACGTCGATGATTGACGAGGAAAAACTGATTGCCCGGGCCCAGCAGGGGGACGTCAGCGCTTATAACCGCCTCGTGCTCCACTACCAGGATATCGTCTATAACGTCGCCTACCGGATCATGAAGGACCCCGCGGCGGCGGACGACGCGGCCCAGGACGCTTTCATCTCGGCCTATAAGGCGATCAACAGCTTCCGGGGCGGCAACTTCAAGTCGTGGTTGCTGCGCATCGTCACCAACGGCTGCTACGACGAGCTGCGCCGCCGCAAGCGACGCCCCCAATCTTCCCTGGACGAAATCACCGAAGAGATCGAGTCGCCCGGCTTCCTCGCCGACAAAGACGCCGACGCCCCGGAGGAAGTGCGGGAGCGGGTGGAACTGGTCGATGCCGTTCAGCGTTGTCTGGAGGAGCTGCCCGACGATCAGCGTATCGCCGCCGTTCTCTGTGACGTAGAGGGCCGCGAATACCAGGAAATCGCCGAGATCATGTCCGTTTCCATCGGCACGGTGAAGTCGCGCATCAGCCGCGCGCGCAGCAAGCTAAGGGATTGTTTACAGGGTTTCGGGGAACTATTGCCGGTCCAATATCGTCTTAATACATAGAAATTACCCTGACTGTTGCCCGGCGACCGGCCGGTTCCGGCGCCGTTTTTGAAGGACCATGCTGGACATTTTGAGGAGTCTGACCCGCACTGCCGAGGAGAAAAGGCAGGAAGAGCTGAACGCCTATCTCGACGGCGAGCTGCAGGGCCGCGCGCGCGAGCAGTTTGAAGCGCGCCTCGCGGCGGATCCTGCGCTGCGCGCCGAGCTGGCGCAGCTTCGCGCCGTCAAACAGGGCGTCGCGCAGCTCCCGCGCCTGCGGGCGCCGCGCAACTACACCCTCGACCCCGCCGCCTACGGCCGGCCGGCCGTCGCGCGGGGCGCCTCTCTCTATCCGGCACTGCGCCTGGCGACTGTCCTGACCGCCTTCCTGCTCGTGCTCGCCTTTGGCCTGGAGATCGTGCCGGGAACACAGACGGCGGGCGATACAGCCGAGCAGCCGGTCGCCCTCGTCGAGACCGCAACGGAAGAAGTCGCCGTGGAGGACGCCGCCGAAACCACGTTGATGGAAGCGCCTGCTGCGCCCGCGCCGGAGGAAGCGGAGGAGCCGACGGCCCGCACCGCGGCGGATGAAGAGGTGGCAGTGGAAGGCGAGGCGGATATGGCTGGCGAAGCCGAGATTACGGCCAACGCGACCCTGACCGAAGAAACCACCCTGATGGCGGCGCCCGAGCTGGAGATGGCGCAGGAAGAAGCGGCGGAAGAAGAGAGTTTTGACGCGACGGAAATGCCTGCCGGCGAAGCCGGCGCGCCCCCGGCGCCAGAAGCCACCGTGGTAGCCGAAGACGCCGTCGCGGTCGCAACGCCGCCACTGGCCCCTACGCCCACACCAGAACCGGCCGACGTAGCCACCAGAGAAGGCGTGGGCCTGGAACCGCTGCGCGTCGTCCAGGCATTGCTCGGCGTGGCCTTCGTCATCCTGCTCACCGCGACCCTGCTGGTGCGCCGGCAGCGCGTCTGACGATGCCCAATTCGGCGCCGGAGAGCTACGTCTACTGTCCGCGTTGCGGCACGCCCCTGGTGACAAGGCTGGTAACGGATAAGGCCCGCCGCGCCTGCCCCGACTGCAACTTCATCTACTTCACCGATCCCAAAGTTGGCGTCGGCGCCCTCGTCGTGGAGGATGGCAAGATCCTGCTCGTCCGGCGGCGGATGATGCCCGAAGCCGGCAAGTGGAGCATTCCTGCGGGTTACGTCGATCATGGCGAAGATCCGGCGGTGGTCGCCGTTCGCGAAACGCTGGAAGAGACCGGGCTGGAAGTGGCTATCGGCGAGCTGATCAACGTCTACTTCAACGAAGAGGCGACTGATAGCGGGGCATCCATCTTCATTCTCTACCGGGCGGAACGGTTGGGCGGGGAACTTCAGGCCGGCGACGATGCCGACGAGGCCGCCTTCTTCGGGCCTGACGAGCTGCCGGAGCTGGCATTTGCCAGCACACGTGATGCTGTGCGCTGGCTCTACAAGCAGCGCCCAGCGGATTCTGTTTGACGCCGTTGATCCCACTTCATACAATCGGC
>JAAYYY010000006.1 GCA_012515125.1 Chloroflexota bacterium | reverse complement strand
GTGGACCCCGGCGAGTCGTTCGAAGGCACCGGCCGGGCCAGCGTGCAGCAGACGCTGAACGAGTGCATCCGCCTGACGGAGATCCCCAACCTGAGCGTGATCACCAGCGGTTATATCCCGCTGAACCCGACCGAAGTGTTGGGCTCGGTGGCCATGCAGCGCTGGTTCCAGGAGCTGCAGACGTCCGGCCAGTTCGATATCGTCCTGTTCGATACGCCGCCGGTGCTGGTCGTGGCGGATAGCCTGGTGCTAGCCTCGACGCTCGATGTGCCGCTGGTGTTGGTACTCGAGGCCGGGCAGACCCGGCGCGGGGCCGCGCTGCGCGCCAAAGAGCAGCTCACGCAATTGGGCATTACGGTCAGCGGCCTGGTGTTGAACGCCGTCAATCCCCGCGACAAGGGCGGCTACGGCTACGGCTACGACTACTATTATTACTACGGCGACGGCAAGCCCGGCGCGCAGAAATAGCAGCACAAAAACCAACCACAGAGATCACGGAGAACACAGAGCGGGAAAGAGAAAAGAACGACATTCTTCCTCCGTGCTCTCTGTGTGCTCTGTGGTGAATCTTTGTGGTGAGCCTTGTCTTTTGATGTAGTAGACCGGGAGTCGCATGTCCGAAACGCAACCGCAGTCACCGACGCTGCCCGAACTGATCAAGCCCCAGGAAAAAGACCACCGGCGCCGGCGGCGGCATAGCCGGTTCCGGTTCGTCCGGCGGATCCGGCGGCGGATCAAGCGGCTCAACTGGTTGCTGCTGCTGGTGATGGTCGCGGCGGTGGTGGCCGTCGTGGCGATGAGCGCGCTGGTGCTGACCATCAACGCGCGCAATACCGTGAACGATGCCTGGGATCGCCTCGACCGCGCCTGGAGCATGCTCAACACCACGCCCGGCACCGAGCTGACCCTGACCGATTTCGAGCGGGTGCACGCCGGCGTGCGCGATCTCCAGCGCGGCCTGACGAACGCCCGGCGCCAGACGGCGTTCCTGCGCCCGTTTGACTCGTTGAACGCCGATCTGGAGACGATGCTGCAGTCGCTGGATGCCGCTTATGAGCTGGCCGCCGCCGCCGATGCGACGCTGAACGGCATGCAGCCCGCGCTCAACTTTTTGACCGAGGGCGAAGACGGCGAAACGCTGGCCCCTCAGTTGTCCTCCGGCGAGCGCGTGGTCGAGCTGTTGAGCCTGGGGCGCGGGCGGTTCCTGAGCGCGCAGAACCATCTGGACCAGGCGCAGGCGATCATCGACGGGCTGGATCTAGCGAACGTGTCGCCGGACCTGTTCGTGACGGTCGATGGGCTGGCCCGCTACCACGACGAGCTGGCCGATATCAACAGCATCCTGCTCGACTCGCCGGACATGCTGCGCGTGGCGCTGGGCATCAACGACACCCAGACCTATCTCGTCCTCTCGCAGAACAGCGACGAGCTGCGCCCGTCGGGCGGGTATACCAGCACCTATGGCTGGATGACGGTGCGCAACGGGCGCATTCTCGACTTCGCCTACAGCCCCACCACCGACACCAGCCCCAACCCGCCGCCCGCCAGCCGGGTCGATCAGATCGCCGTGCCGGACTGGTGGATTCGCTACGGCCAGCCGATTTATGCCGCGTGGGATGGCAGTTGGTACGCCGATTTTCCCAACACGGCGCGCATGGCGGCCTGGTATTATGACGAAGGCGGCAACCCGAACAGCCCCGTGGATGGCGTGATCAGCATCGACATTTACGGCTTCGAGTACATTCTGGAGGGGCTGGGCGAGGTCGTCGTGCCCGGCTACAACGAGACGGTCACGCCGGAAACTTTCCGCGACGCCGTCTACCAGATCCGCGCCGAGGGGGAGGGGGATGTGCCGCATAAGCGTTTCCTGGCGGCGCTCTACCAGCAGATCATGGATGACTGGCAGTCGGTGGACCAGGATCGGGCGGTGGAACTGCGCGGGGACGTGCTGCGCGCGCTGCAAGAAAAGCACATCATGGTCTATTTCGCTGACGAGCGGCTCAACCGGGCGTTCGACATCCTGAACATCTGGGGCGCGCAAAAACCCGCCAGCGGGCAGGATTACGTGATGGTGGCCGACGCCAACCTGGGCAACAAGTCCAACCGGTCGATCCTGCGCCAGTTGACGTATGATGTCGAGATTCTGACCGACGGGACGCTCGGAAGCCGGCTGGCGGTGGCCTACGACTACCCGGCGCGGCTGGCCGAAGCCGATCCGGCGGTCCACCCGGAGCACTACAGCGACATCAACTACCACACGATCATCCAGGCGTTCGTGCCCGCGGGCAGCACGCTCACCGGCACGGCCAACCTCAACGCCGAGCCGGTGGTGGTGCCGGACGTGACACACACCACCTTCGTGACGCGCGCGACGATCAACTACAACCAGAGCGAGCGCTTCCAGTTCAGCTACACCACGCCGGTCCTGGTCGAGACGATTGGCCCCTTCCACCGCTATAAGCTGGCGCTGCAAAAACAGCCGGGCATGTACGCCGAGCCGGTCAACGTGCAGATCACGCTGCCGGAAGGCGCGCGCACGATCAACGTGTCGCCCGCCGCCGACGCGAGCTACCAGCTCGAGCAACCGGTCCTCGAGTTCCGGCTGGATTTGCTGCAGGATCGCGAAATCGAAGTCATCTTCATGCACGGCTAGCCGCGCGGGCGGCCGGGCGAGCGGCGGTTTTCATCACAGCGTGCACAGCGATCGCAAAGGGTTTTTGATCTCTCTGTGATTTCGTGCGCGCTGTGTTTTGTGTATTGCGCCTGCCGCCAGCCGGCTAGGTCCGGCGCACCCCAGACGATCCGATTGAAGAGCAGAAAGTGCGCGGACGGCGTCAGTAATTCATGAATCTATTTGTGAAAAAATTACTCAAATTGACGTAATGAAAAAACTGATTATTATTTTAATTGCCTGTCCCAGTCGTCCTATTTTGGTTCAGAGATCGCGCTGCCAATGCGCAGTCGCGGTGACGAAATGCCAGATAGGACGGCTGTTCGGATCACGGGACTGATGCTTCACCCAGCGCCTGGCATCGTTCAAATCAAATCACGAGGTGAAAACAGCAATGAAATTCCATCGTTCGCATCGTCACACTATCATGCTTCTCATCAGTCTGCTCAGTCTGTGTGCCGTCCTGCTGGCTGGAATGTCCGCCGCTGCGCAGGGTCCAGTCGGACTATCATTCCCACCGTCCGAAGGCACCGCATGGAGCGAGCCCCAGGACCTGGGAGATGGCCAGATTCAAACGTTCGTGACTTTGGATGAATCCGGCGCCTTGAATCTGGTCGGGGTGTCTTTCACGGAAGCCGCCCTCACCGGCCTGCCGGAAACGCCGAGCGATGGACACTGGGATGTCAAGGATGCTGACGGGCAGGTTGTCATACCGTGCTGCGGGCATGAAGTTGTGCTGGAATTCCCTGAAGAAGCCTCCACTACGCCCTTCAAACACTTCGTCATGAACTGGAATCCCATGGGCCACACACCTGCCCATGTCTATGACGTGCCTCATTTCGACCTCCACTTCTACACGATCTCCAATGAGGATCGCATGGCTATCCCGGCAGCGACCGGCGACACAATGTGCATGGTTCCAAACCCGCCCGACGTCGGTGGCGAGCATCCCGCGACGGTGTCGTGCGAGACCTTCGAAGAAGCGATGATGCCGCTCCCGGACGAGCAGATGCCCCCGGGATATATCTCGGCTGGCGCAGTCGAGCCGGGCATGGGGAATCACCTGATCAACACCCAGGCTCCTGAGCTCGCCGGGGAACCGTTCACCCACACCTGGATCTATGGAGCCTATGCGGGACGGATGACGTTCTACGAGCCGATGATCGCCAATGCCTTTCTGGAAGAGCGACATGAAGAAGTCTGCGCCGAGATCGCCATGCCTGAGGCGATGTCCGAGCCCGGGTACTATCCGTCTCAATATTGCATCCGCTATCTGGCTGGTGACGCTGACGGCGAGGGTACCTACGTGGTGTCGCTGGAGTCGTTTGTCGAAT
>JAAYYY010000219.1 GCA_012515125.1 Chloroflexota bacterium | reverse complement strand
TCAAAACGGATTAGCTCGGTGGGGAAACCGGTCACAGCGGGATCGATGACGCGGATTGCTTCTTCCAGTAGCTCCTGTCCGGTCTGGTCGCCTTCCAGGATGACGATTCGTTTAGCCATCAAGACTCCTTTTTCCAGATTGTTTCGTTCTTAGCCGCTGCCCGCCCTGTCGCGGTTGCGGCTGCGCAGCAAGCGGCGGTAGCGGGGCAGGGCGACGTTGAACAGCCAGTACCAGAAGGGCCGGGCCGGGTAGTCCCAGGCGCCGATGTGGCGGACCACTTCGCCCTCAAAGCCCGATTTGAACCGCCAGACGCCCCAGAGCGAGTCGCTCTCCACAAACTCGTCCGGCGCGCCCCAGAAATCATATACGCGGCAGCCCTGCGCCTTCGCCCAGCGGATAGCTTCCCACTGCACGAGATAAGTGGGCATCCGGTTGCGCTCCAGCTCGTTGGAAGCGCCGTACATGTACAAAGCCAGCCTGCCGAAATAGACGACGATCACCGCTGCCAGCGGCGTACCCCGGTACTCCGCCAGAAAGGGCTGGGCCATGCCTGCATCAAAGAGCGACTGCCAGGCGTCCAGGTAGTAGGCGGGCGGGCGGATGCCAAACTCGTTGCGCTCGGCCGTCGTCGCATACATCTCCACGATGGCCGGAAACGCTTCCGGCCCTACCTGCCGCACCTCGACCTCTTTGCGGGCGGCGAGGCGGATATTGTAGCGAGTCTTCGATTTCATCGCCGCCAGCAGGCTCTCTTCACTCTGCTCCAGGTCGAGCAGCACCGTGTTGCGGAACTGCACCTGGTCGGTGGAGAAGCGCCAGCCGCGCGCCTGCAGGCTCCGCAGCCAGGCAGCGCCGACCGGGTCCGGCTGCTCCGGCTCCAGGCCGCAGCTACGCACCACGTCGGGATCGATCTTGACAAAGATGGCGCGCTCCTGCCGGGCCAGCGCCTGCAGGTCGTCGAGCACGCGCTCGCGCAGCGCTTCGTCCTCATAGGCGAATAGCGGCCCCTTCGGCACATAGAGGAACGAGAAAGGCAGGCCGGGTAGCTGGCGGCGCAGGACGAGGGCCGCGGCTGCGTGCCCTTCCGCGCCCGGCAGCGCCAGCGCCTTCATCGACCAGCCCCAGCGAGACTTGAACGCACCCCATACCCAGCTCTGCAGCGGATGGGCAGCAGGGAGGCTGTGGAGAATGTCGTGCCAGCGGGCGGCTTCGTCTATCTGTTGCCAGTCGGCGAGCCGGCTCACGCGCCCTCCCGGCGGCCTCGTCGCCACTGGTAGAGGCGGTAGAGCAGCCCGCTGTAGACGCGATCGGCTGCCCCGACCGTCCGCTTCAGCTCCCCGCCAAAGCCGCGCTTGAAGCGATAGACGCCCCACAGCCCATCGCTGCGCTCCATAAACTCCGCTTCCAGCGTCTCCTCATCGGCGTCGGGCACGCCCCAGAGATCGTACTCCGTGCAGCCGCGAGCTTTCGCCCAGCGCATCGCCGCCCACTGCAGGGCGTAGGCCGGCATGCGCTGCCGCTCCTCGTCGCTGGAGGCGCCGTAGAGGTAGGCGGCCCGGGGACCGTGGGCAAAAACCATGATTGCCGCCAGCGGCGTCCCTGCATACTCGGCAATAAATAGCGCCGCCTGTTCCGGCGCAAATAGCTGGTAGGCGGCCTCGTAGTAGCGCGGCTCGTGCACGCCAAAACGGTCGCGCTCCGCCGTGATAGCCATCAGCCCGTTGAAGGTGGAGATGTCGGCGGCGCTGCCCTCGCGCACCGTGACTTCTTTGCGCTCCGCCAGCCGCACGTTATAGCGCGTCTTCTGCTTCATGTTCAGCAGGATCTGCTCCTCGTCCGGACGCAGATCGACGACCAGGGTGCGCGGCGGCTGGATGGTGTCGGCGGCGATGACCAGGCCATGCCGGTCACAAAGGGCGCGCCACTCTTCAGCCGGCATCTCGCTCTGCCAGAGCAGCGGCTCCAGCTTCACCAGCCCGGCCCGGTGGCTGTAGGCGGCGAAGTCGAGCTGGTTCAGCAGGACGGCAACCTGTTCGTCGTCCTGCCAGTCGACCAGCGGGCCGTGCGGGATGTAGCCGACACGCACCATGCCCAGCGCCGCTGCCCGGAACAGGACCTGCGCGCCGGCGACGAGCCGCCCGTCCTGCCGGACCCAGATGCGCTCGGAGGTCCAGCCAAAGCGGCTCTTCAGCCGGGCCCAATTGGTGGTCTGGAGAATACCGCCGTGCGGATGGGTGGCGACGAACGCATCCCATTCGGCGTCAGACTCACTATAAGCAGGCTCCTCAAGATGTAGCATACGATCCAACATAGGGGCGATTATAGCGCGACTGTTGCTGCCTCGCTCGATTCATCACTTTTGTGTTACAATGTCCCCGTGATGCCAGGCGGCGGGAACCACCCTTTCCAGAGTGCCTGTCCATGAGCCAGATCGATTTGCTCTACCAGCTACAACAGATAGACGACGACCTCCAGGCGGGCCGGCGGCGGCTGCAGGAGCTATTGCAGGAGCTACGGGGCAGTGAGACGGTCGAGCAGGCCCGGCTGCGCTACGAGACGAGCAGCGCCCATCTACGGCAGGCCCGGAACCGCCAGAAAGACCTGGAGCTGGAATTCGGCGGCCTAACCGATAAGCTAAGACGGTCGGAGCAGCGCCTCTATTCCGGTACCGTGCGCAATCCCAAGGAGCTGACCGATTTGCAGAACGAGGTCGCGGCGCTCAAGCGGCGCAGTGCGGTTCTGGAAGATGAGCTGCTCGAAGCGATGATGGTGGCGGAGGAGGCGCAGGAGGAATTCGACGCAGCGGAGGCGCAGCGACAGGAGGCCGAGCAGCGCTGGCAGGAGCGGCAGGCAGCCCTCACCGCCGAGCGCGACGCGCTGCAGGATAGCCTCCGCGCCCAGCTTGCGCGGCGTGAAAAGCTTGTGGAACGGATCGACCCTGGTTCTCTTGCCGCCTACGACAACGTGAGCCGGCGCCGTCCCAGCCCGGCGGTTACTCTCCTGCACGACGGCCTGTGCCAGTCGTGCGGCGTGCGGGCATCCGGCGATGTTTTCCGTGGCGCCCGCGCCGGCGAGCTGGTTTACTGCGGTAGCTGCGGGCGCATCTTGTTGCT
>JAAYYY010000218.1 GCA_012515125.1 Chloroflexota bacterium | reverse complement strand
GTGGCCAGGTCGTCTACGGCGCTGGTCGTGGCCGGGTCAAAGACCTCCAGGGGCTCGGCAGCTTCCAGCCGCTGGCCTGTGTCCGCTGTGTCGGCCGGACCAGACGGCGCGAGCCGGGCCAACAGCTCGTCCGGCAGGTAGTAATACTCCACCAGCGTGCTGCTTTCCTCGTCCTGGTCAAAGCCGCGATAGACGAAGCCGCGATACCAGAGCGCCTCGGTGGTGCTCTCGGGGTCGAGCCACGGCTCCTCGCGTTCGAGCCGGCCCGGCCCCATCTGGCGAACCTCGCCATAGTTGCGGGTAAAGCTGCCGACGGGGATACGGCCGCCGGCTGCGACGAGGGCGCGTATCGCCTCCGCCTCTTCGGGAGCGAGATAGGACAGCTCCATTTCAAGGTCGAGGCCAGTCAATGCTGCCGCAACCTCTTTAATGGAGCGATTCTTGTCGGCGCCGGTCAGATCAAGATCCCACCATTCGCCAATAACGCGCAGGGTGACCAGCTCATGATCAGAAAGGGCAGTGATCAGGGAACGCATGGGCAATCACTCGAAAGCCGCCGTAGCCTCAGAAGATGACCGGCAAGGCGGCGGGAATCGATCGTATGGACAGCTTCGTAACGCCATCCTCGGGCGTGGCGAAGATTTCACCGTCAACGTGGATGGGCAGCGGCCTGTCGGAGCGAACCTCAACGCTCTCGCCACGCCGCATTTTCACGAAAGGCGCCGTGGTGTGCTGTCCCTTCATCGCCTTCGGCATCATCCTGAGCATCGTCAGGCGGCCAATAGGATCGACCAGACAGCTGTCAAGCTGCCCGTCGTCGAAAGCGGCGTCTGGCGTCAGCAGGAAGCCGCCGCCGATGCGCGGCCCGACGCCGATAGACAGCATCAGGGATTTCTGGCGGACATGCCCATCGTTGAACTGCAGCTCCAGATGGGGGCGATCGTAATGAAGGGCAATTGTCTGCAGGGCAGCCACGAGATAGGCGGCGAAACCACGGATACGGCGGATCTTGCTCGTCGCAATCGCTACGGCAGCGTCAAAGCCGATGCCGACACCGTTGATAACGTAACGGCGCTGCCCCCGGTTATTGACGACCTCCGCCAAGTCCAGCAGGCGGGGCTCGCCCTGAAAGAGGCGCCCCACGGCGGCAGGCGCCGGAGCCAACATGCCCAATCCGAAGGCGTAATCGTTGCCTGAACCCATCGAGATCAACGCCATCGGCGGCCGGCGGGACGAGGGCACAGCCATCAGCCCGTTGGCAACCTCGTGCGCCGTGCCATCGCCACCGGCTGCCGCAATCCGCTCATAACCCGCTTCAGCCGCCAACTGGGCCAGGACCACGGCGTGTCCGGGCGCTTCCGTACGCACCACGTCCAGCCCGCCGTAGCGCTCGCCCCATAGAGCCAGCTCGTCCTCCAGCTGGGCCGCACGACCGCGATTGGCACAGGGGTTCAGGATGACTTTGACTCGCACGCCGCTACCTCCTTCCTTCTACCCTGGATTATACTGCAGATAACGGCTGAGAGCGCACGCTGAGGCGAAACCAGGCGGCTGGGAGATAGGTCCCGCCCGCCCTTGCCCTTTCTTTACACCCCTGATCAAACGTGCTATACTTTGCCACAATTAACGTTACGTCAACCTGGAGCAGAGACGCGGCCAGGCGTCCGGCGGTTTTCAGGTATGGTCCTGTTCAGCCCCCCAGAAGAGAGGTTCCTGCGGCAGGTCGCTGACACGGTACAACGGCGAGGTCTCCGCAGGCCGGCAGTGCTCGCTCTGCAGGCCGGACGCCCCCTGATGCTCGTCGCCGGGCAGCTCTTGTGGATTGCTCAGCCTGCACTGAGCCTGCTGGGAACCGGAAAGCAGGCAGGGCAGTTGGCGCAATTGTTGGAGAAGCCGGGAGCTGCCGATCTGTTGCTCAACTTCCTGGAAGAAGATGGATAATCCCCTTCTGGTCCTGATGCTGGTCGCCCTGACCGTGACACTGCTCCTCCTCATCTGGCGGAGAGTCCGGGACGGCACCACGCTGGGTTTGCGCCCCCTGCCGGCTTACGAGGCGCTGCGCCGGCAGCCCGCATACATGGTCGAGACCGGGCGGCGCTTCCACATGACGCCGGGCCGGGCAGACCTGCACACGCCACAGGCGCCGGCCAGTGTCGCCGGGCTGGGTGCGCTCGGCGAGCTGGCCCAGGAGAGCGGGCCGTCCCCGGTCGTTACGGTGGGCGCGCCCACCCTGCTTCCGGCGGCACAGGGTGCTGTTTTGCGTAGCTACGAAGCGAGCGGTCGTGTAGCCGAGGCCCGGCCTGGCGACACCCATTTCCTCGCCGCTCGCGACTTCCCGCTTGTCTATGGGGCGGGGGCCGGCGTTCTCATTGGACAACCGGAGGTGGGCGGCAACGTCGCCCTGGGCCATATCGGTCCCGAGATGGTCTTGCTGGCCGAAGCAGGCCAGCGACAGGACGTGGAACAGATTCTTGGTAGCGATGACCCGGGTGCGATGGCCGTCTCCACGGTCTTTACGCCCCACGCCGTCTGGGGCGAGGAGTTGTTTGCCGCGCGCGCCTATCTGGACGAGTCGCCGCTGCAGCTCGCCAGCCTGCGCACCCAGGACGTGCTTCGCTGGCTGGTTGCGGCAGGAATCCTGATCGCCGCTGCGCTCCGCCTGTTGGGGCTGGTTGGATAGCCGATGAACATACTGAAGCGCGGTCTTCCCACGGCAATAGCTGTGATCGCCGGTCTGGCTACCCTGGCCGGCCTGCTTGTTTTCCCCGACCTCAGCACACTTTTGTTAGAATGGGCGGCCTTCCTCGCCGCGGTGGCGCTCGTCGCCGGTATCCTCAACCTGCTGGCGATTCACCTGCGCCGGACGGCGGGCCGGAATATCTATAGCCTTGTCCTTATCCTGGGGATGCTGCTGGTCTTTGGTCTTGCCGTGACTGATGCCCTTGGGCTGACCGAGGATGGCGTGGATGCCGTCTTCAACACCGTTCAGGTACCACTGGAAGCTGCGCTGGCCTCACTGCTGGCCTTTTTTCTGCTCTTCGGCGGCATCCGCCTCTGGCAGCGCCAGCGTAGCGGCTGGGCATTCCTCTTTTTGCTGGCGATCCTCTTTTTCCTCGTCAGCCAGAGCCCGCTGCCGGCCTCTGTGGAAGAGCTGGTCAGCCCCGTACGTTCGTTTATCTACGATGTCCTGGTCACCCCTGGCGTGCGGGGTCTCTTGCTGGGTATCTCGCTGGGCATCATCACCCTCAGCCTGCGGCTGCTCGCCGGTCTCGAACGGCCCTATAGCTCGTGAATACCATGCTCTGTCATAACTGCGGCAAAGAGAATCCTGCAGACAGTAAATTCTGCAATAATTGCGGC
>JAAYYY010000217.1 GCA_012515125.1 Chloroflexota bacterium | reverse complement strand
CCATCGCCCCGGCAAGCGCCTCGTCAATCATCGGGCTGACGAGGTAATGAGCACCGGCGCCGGCCGCTTCCTCAGCCTGCTCGGGGCAGGTGAGCGTGCCCATGCCCAGCAGGATCTCGTCCCCATACTGCTCGCTGAGGCGGCGCACCACATCGGCCGCCTGCGGCGTGCTGTAGGTGATTTCGATGGCCCGCACGCCACCCGCCGCCAACGCCGCGACGATTTCCACCGTCTTGTCGGCCGATGGGCCGCGGATGACGGCGATCAGGCCCAGTTCTTTCAGTTGCTGCAATGTTGCTCTTTTGTCCATGGTTCTCTCGATGTTAGATGACGCGATAGCGGGGCGGCCGGCCCTCCAGCACGGCCAGACAATCGGCCAGAGCCAGCGCGCCCATCGTGGTAGTCGAGCCGTCGGTGTGCGCGCCCATGTGCGGCGTGGCGACGACCTGCGGCAGGGCCAGCAACGGGTTGTCGCCGCCCGGCGGCTCCTGAGCAAAGGCGTCCAGCGCCGCCCCGGCGAGATGGCCGCTCTGGAGGGCGTCCAGCAGCGCAGCCTCGTCTACCAGCTCGCCGCGCGCCGTGTTGATCAGGCGGGCGCCCGGCTTCATCGCTGCCAGGAAAGCCGCATCCACCATATTGCGCGTGGACGGCAGGAGCGGCGCGTGCAGCGAAACGAAGTCCGATTGCGCCAGTAGCTGCTCCAGCGTGACAATCGTCACGCCGTGCTCCCGCGCAAAGGCGGTGTCGGGAGCTACGTCATAGGACAGTACCCGGCAGTTGAAGCCCGCCAGCCGCCGCGCTACTTCCCGGCCGATAGCGCCGAGGCCCACCAGCCCGACCGTCTTGCCGGCAAGGCTCAGGCCGCTCGTACGCGGCCATTCTCCCGCGCGCGTTGCCGCCGCCGCCGGCATCACGGGCCGGGCCAGTAGCAGCAGGAAAGCAACCGTCAGCTCGGCCACCGACGCGGCATTGGCGCCGGGCGTATTGGTGACGACGATGCCGCGCGCCGCCGCCGCTTCCAGGTCCACGTTGTCCACACCCACCCCATAGCGGGCGATCACGCGCAGGGAATCGGCTGCCGCCAGTGCCGCCGCGTCGATGACGTCCAGCCCGGCGATATAGCCGTCTACGCCCGGCAGCAGCGCTGCGAGCTGCGCCGAGCTGAGCGGCTTGCCGGTCGTGTTATAAGTCACCCGGCCGACGCAGCTTTCCAGCTCCACGCGCAGCCGTTCGTCATGGCGCCCATAGGAGGTGGGCGTAACCAGTACGTGACAGTCGGCGAGGGCTTTCATGCGCGGGAGGACGGCGGCTGCCAGCGCGGGTTGTCCACGATAGCCATCTGGCCGTCGCGCTCCACGACCAGCTTGCGAAAGCCATGCGTTTCGATGGTGCCGTAATCGTGTCCGGCGTTGCCCGGATAGGCGAAGAAGGTCACCAGATCCTCCTCGCAGCCGGTATTCACCGAGCGGTGCGCCCAGCGCGGCAGTACGTAGAGTACGCGGCCGGGATAGAGCGCCTCGACCGCCCACTCCCCTTCCGGCGTTTCCATGACCATCACACCCTGGCCCTTCAGACAATAGTAGATCTCCGCCGTTTCCAGCACGCTGTGGAAGTGGCCCTTGGTCATAAAGTATTCGTCGCCGACCTTGCCCGGATGCACGATACTGATGCCGTGCAGGATCTCGCCGGCAATTTCCGGCCGGCGCAGCTCGTAGACGTCATAGAGCAGCGTGTCTTCTTGCTCCAGCATCTGCGCCAGGGCCGCCTCGTCGGCATATTGCCCGCGCATAGCGCTGAGCCGGCGCTGGATGTGGTTGTCGTAGGTGGAGGGGATAAAGTCGGGCGGCTCTAGCTGAAATGTATAGGGCACGTCTTTCATGATGTTATCCTTGTTGTGGAGGAAAGGGCAGCGCGAGACGGTCGATGATGTTGCCGCCGAGAAGCTGCCGCATTGTCGGCGCGTCGAAGCCCATCTGCTCCAGGCGCGGCCGGATCTCGGTGAATAACCCAACCAATCCCGGCCCGCCGCCGAGCCGCTGCCAGAGCGCCGGCTCGGCCATGTCGGTAGCCAGCGCCAGGCTGCCGGCATAGCCGGAGGCGACCATCTGCTCCAGCAGCGGCCAGACGTTGGTTTCGGGTTCATATTTGGGCCGGTAAAACGTATCGTATTCGAGCAGGACGCCGGCTTCGGCCAGCGATTGGTGCAGCGCCAGGTCGGGCCGCTTGTCGACGTGGCAAAAGACGAGCCGCCGGGGATCGACGCCCTCGTCCAGAAAATAATCGAGGAAAAGCTCGACGGAAGCCCCTCTTTCGGTGTGGGCTTCGATGGCGTAACCCGTTTCCCGGCATACGGCGGCGGCGGCTTCCAGCAGATGGCGCGGCGTCTCCGCCAGCGTCGCCTCCAGGGCGATCTTGATCACTCCCGGCCGCACCGGCTCCTCGCCGTCGCGGCTCTCCACCATTCCCTCCGTGATCTCACCGTACAGCGTTACGGCTGCTTCGGCCGCCGACTGTTCCCATAGCGGCGCGTGGTCGCCATAGTAGCGGCGGCGGTGGAAGCCCGTGCTGGCGATGACGTGCACGCCGCTGGCACGCGATAGACGGGCGAGAACACGGCCGTCGCGCCCTGCCCCGCCGGGCTGGCAATCGACGATGGCGCTGCCTCCGGCGCGGCGATAATCGCTCAGCTCGGCTGCAATTGCTGCTTCGCCCGTCAGCTGCGGCGCATCGGCCGG
Organism: Chloroflexota bacterium; assembly: GCA_012515125.1. GTDB lineage: Bacteria > Chloroflexota > Anaerolineae > Promineifilales > Promineifilaceae > JAAYYY01. Next base: position 15,987 of record JAAYYY010000217.1, on the reverse strand, counting down.
CGCGCCGGCAACCGGGCCAATCCACAGGTGGTTGTGTGCATCGGCAAATCCGATGGCCTCAACCTCCACGGGCCCGAGAACGGTGATCACCTTCCTGACCGATCCGCTCATCTTATGGCTCCAGGGCCACCCTCAGATTGGCTCCATCGGCGGCGGCGGCAAAAGCAGCATTGGCTTCGGCCAGCGGGAAGCGGGCCGTCACCAGGGGCGCCAGCTCTATACGCCCGGAGCGCACGATCTCGGCAGCGCGCAGGCAGTCATAGGTGCTGCACGCCGTCGTACCGGTGACGACCAGCTCTTTGTAGTGCACCGCGTTGCTGTCAAAGCGGATGAAAGGATCCTGCTTCGGCAGGCCGCCAAAGAAGTTGATGCGCCCGCCGATCGCGGCGATCGCCAGCGCCGATTCCTGCGCCGGCTTGCTCGGCGCGGCGACGATCACCACGTCGGCGCCGCGCCCGTCGCTCTCCGCCTGCACCACGGCGGCCAGATCATCGGCCAGCGGATTGACGACACGATCGGCGCCCAGCTCCAGGGCCTGCTGGCGGCGCCCGTCCGCCGGCTCGCTGACGACGACGCACGTGGCGCCGCGAAAGCGGGCCAGCTTCATGTGCAGGATGCCGATAGGCCCGGCGCCCATAACCACGACGACGTCGCCGCCACTCACCCCGACCGCATTCTGGCCGCGCAGCACGCAGGCCAGCGGCTCAATCAGCGCGCCGACAGCCGGGTCTACCGCTTCGTCCATGGGCATGACGTTCCCCTGGCGGATGGCCGCCGCCGGCACACGCATGTACTCGGCAAACGCGCCATCCAGGTTGATGCCAATGGCGCGGTAATCGGGGTCCAGGTTGTTGTGGCCGGCAATCGTCTGGCGGTTGTGCCCGCTGCCCACGTTAGGGGCGACAAAGACGCGCTGGCCCACCCGGTAGCCTTCGACATCGCTACCCAGTTCGGCGATCTCGCCGACGACCTCGTGACCGGGAATACGCACCGTGCCGGGCGGGTACAGCCGGTGCCCGCCGTGAAGGATGCGCAGATCGGTGCCGCAGATGTTGGCGGCCAGGACGCGCAGCAGGATCTCGTCCGGCGCAATCAGCGGGCGCGGCGCCTGCTCGACGCGAAGATCGTGCGGGCCGTGGTAGACGGCGGCGAGCATCGTTTCCCTCATGGCCCTCTCCTCAAGCCAGCGACTGCGCCGGCGTCTAATGTTGCTCAATCACTTCCTGCAGGCGGACGGGCCGCTCCTCCAGCATCGAGCGCGTGCCGGCGAGCACGCCGGCGACTGCCCACCAGCCGTCCTGTCCGCTCGCCCTGGGCGCCGTGTCGCTCTGGATGCTGGCGACGAAATGCTCCATCTCGCGGATGTAGGCCCACTCGAAGCGCTCCGGCCAGCGGCGGTAGACGGGCGTGATCAGACCCTGGTCGCGGTTCACGCAGACGACGACGTCCTGCGACCGCATCGAGCCGATCTGCATGATGCCTTCCTTGCCGACGATTTCGACCCGCGCGTCGTAGCCGTAGTCGCAGGGGCAGACGCCGGAGAAGCTACCCAACCCGCCGGATTCAAAGCGCAGCGTCGTGATCATATTGTCGTAGAAGTGCTCGGCTTCCACGCCGCGCTCGTCGCCCTTGAAATTGGCGACTTCCACGTAGATGCGCTCGATATTCGAGCCCATCAGCCAGCGCACGCAGTCCAGGTCGTGGCTGTTGACCTCGGCGAGATTGCCGTTAGAAGTGACGATGTCCCGCGCCCACGGCGGCGGCAGCCCCGGCCCGTGGGTCAGCGACTTGATCAGCATCGGCTCGCCGATCTCACCCGCGGCGATACGCTCCGCCGCGGCCACAAATTCCGGGTCGAAACGGCGCATGAAGCCGATCTGCAGGTGCACGCCGTTGCGCTCGCAGGCGGCCAGGATCTCGTCGCACTCGTCGAGGTTCATCGCCATCGGCTTTTCCAGAAAGACGTGCTTGCCCCGTTCGGCTGCCAGGATCGCCAGATCGCGATGGGTGAACGTCGGCGTGGTAATCACCACGGCGTCCACGGCTGCCTTGTCCAGCGCCTCTTCGAGGCTCGTATACCGGCCGTCAATGCCAAACTGGGCGCCGGTTTCGTCCAGAATCTGGGTAGCAGGATCGACCAGGGCGACAACGGCGCCGCCGGGTACGTAGCGGGCAAAGGTGCCCGAGTGGAGCTTTCCGACGCGCCCCGCGCCCACCATACAGATTCTGACCGGCTGTTGTCTCATTTTCTCTCCTCACTGATCTCCGCCGGGAACCACAGCGCCCGGCCGGCTAACTTATCACTGCTGGCTGCTCAGCGTCTCCTGCCAGGCAATGTAACGATCCACAAAAGGTTTATAGGCGGCGTGTAGCTCGGCGCGAGGCCAGAACGGCTCCCCGGCCGGACGCGCGTGTTCGGCGGCAACCGCCGTCAGGTCGTCGTAGATGCCGGCGGCCTTGCCGGCGATCATCGCGCTGCCCCAGGTGCCAAACTCGGCGCGCTGCAGCCGCTGGTAGGGCACGCCGAGCACGTCCGCCTTGATCTGGTTCCACACGTCACTGCGCGCCCCGCCGCCGATCACGTGGGCCCTGGCCTGCTTCGCTGAAAGGTCGGGCACGTACTCGTGCAGGATGCGCAGGTAGTAGGCGTACTCGTAGGCGACGCTCTCCAGGATCGCCCGGTAGAAGTGGGCCTGCCCGTGGCTCCAGGAGAAGCCGACCCAGGCGCCGCGCATCGAGGGCGTGGACGGGCAGATGCGCCCGCCAAGGTGTGGCGAAAAGAAGAGGCCGTCGGCGCCCGGTGGGGCTGATAGCGCCAGCTCGCCCAGCGCCTCGTAGAGATCCCCCTCGGCCGGCAGGGGCTCGCCCCGGCTCGTGTTGTAGAACGTGTCGCGGTACCAGCGCAGCGCCTGCCCGCCCCCGCCGATATAGGCCAGGGGATGCCAGAGGCCGGGAATGACCGAGCGCATCGTCAGCAGGGCGCGGTGGCTTTCGTCGGCCACAAAGCGGTCGGTCGTGCCGGCAAGCACGCTGGCAGTCCCGGCCGTGTCAAACAACATGCCGGCCTGCACGATGCCCGCCCCCAGCGCCCCTGCCGCCGTATCGCCGCAGCCTGCGGCGACCAGCGTGCCCGGCGCCAGCCCAAACTCCGCCGCAGCCGCCGGCGTCACTTCCCCGGCGACGTGCCACGGCTCCACGATGCGCGGCAGCCGGCCCATATCCACCCCCAGGCTGTTGCAGAGCAGCTCAGACCAGGTGCCGCTGCGCGCGTCGCTCAGGCCGGAGAAGTGGATAAAGGTGTGGTCGATGAACGCCTCGCCGGCGCTCAGGCCGACCATCTTACCGGCGACATAGCCGGCCGGCATGAGAAAGCGGGCAATGCGCTCGTAGGCTTCCGGCTGCTCGTGCTGCCACCACAGAATCTTGGGGCCATGGTCGCAGGTCGGCGCGCAGCCGCTCAGGCGGGTAATCATCCCGCCGAGCTGGGCGTCCATCTGTTTGATGTACGGCTCGCAGCGCATGTCCAGCCAGGAGTCGAAGTGGGTCGCCGGGTTGAAGTTCTCGTCAATCGTGCCCACGCCGGCCATCTGGCTGTCGAAGGCCAGCGCGGCTATCTGCCGGGGATCGACCCCACTTTCCGTCACGCAGCAGCGCACGGTCTGTGCCGCCGTGCGGTAGAAGTCGTCGCTATCCTGCTCGACGACGCCGGGGCGTAGATAGTTGATCGGCACTTCCGCTGTCGCCTCGGCGACGAGCGTGCCGTCGGTGCGGTACAGAGCAGCCTTGGTGGCGCTCGTACCCAGGTCGATTCCCAGCAGATATTGTCGTTTCACGGCTGCCTCCGCAGGCTAGGCTTTCTCCGGCCTATGCCGAGTCCGGCACCTTCTCCAGCAGTTGCGAGAGGTAGGCGTAGCTGCGCTCAGCCTCCGGCACAGTACCGCACTCCACGCTGAGCACGATGTCGCGATCCAGGTCGCGGAGGATGTCAATCACGCGCTGCCAGTCCACTACGCCCTCGCCACAGGCGCAGCCCACGGGCGTGCCGGTTACCTTACCGCGCTCGGCCTCGCCCTGCTGCATGCTGATGTCTTTGGCATGAATATGCACGACACGATCTTTGACGTGCTCCAGCCACTCATACGGATCAGAGCCGCCGGCAAGGTAGCTGTTGCCGGTGTCGTAGTTGATGCCGATGTAGGGCGAGTCCACCAGGTTGTAGATACTGTCCAGCCCTTCGGGGGTCTTGCTGTACTGCTGGTGGGGCTCCAGGCCGATCCAGATGCCATGACGCTCGGCCACGCGCGCGGCTTCGGTAAGCGTGTAGGTCATCAGGCAGTAGTCCAGCTCTTTGTTAGTCCAGACAGGCTTCGGCCCTTCGTCGGTGTTGACGACGGGCGCGCCGGCGTCGGCTGCCCAACGGATAGCCATCTTCAGGTACTCGACGCTGATTTCCGGCTTGATCAGCGGGGTGTGCGCGCTCAGGCCAGAAAGCTTCACGCCGTGCTGCTCGCAGAGGTCGCGCACCCACAACGGATCGTCGTACATGGAGACAGAGTGGAAATACCCGGCCTCGCTCAAAAGCTCCCGCCCCAGGTGTACCATCGGCTCGATATACTCGTAGCCAATTTCGGCCGCTTTGGCCACACCCCAGGCAAACGGCTTGTCGTGGTGGCGCACAAATTCCATGTTTACGCCTAACTTAATAGCCATCTCAAACCTCCTCAGATGGTAGATTGTGCTCTGTCGCCGGAACTCGACAGGCCGAGCGGCTACGCCGGCTCGCCGGCCTTCTTCGCGGCGATGCGCTGGTTGGCGTCGTCTACCAGCTCGCGAACCCAGGCGAGGCTCCTTTCAATCATCGGCCCGGCCTGTCCTTCACACTCGATGCTGACGACGCCGTCATAGCCAATGTCCACGAGGATGTCGAAGCAGCGGCGGATATTGTCCACGTTGACGCCGTCGCCGATGGCCACGGCGCTGACGGCGATGCCGGTTAGCTCGCCGCGCATCACCGCCGCCAGCGATTCGCTCACGTCCTTGACGTGCACGTGGCTGACGCGGTCCTTAAAGCGCTGCAGAAAGGCAACCGGATCCTGCCCGGCGATAAAGGTATTGCCCGTATCCATATTCATGCGCAGATAGGGCGTGTCGTAGAAGTTGAGCATCCGCTCCATGAACTCGGGCTTCGTGGTGTAGTAGCCGTGGGGCTCGATGTTGACGATAATGTCGTAGCGGGCCGCTTCCTCCAGGATCTCCCCATAGATGCGCTTCATCTGCTCCAGCGCCTGTTCGTCGCTCATGGAGGGCGGCTTATACATGTGGTCGGTTGTGTCGATGTGGTCGCAGCCGGCCAGATACGCCCAGCGGATCGAGTTGATGATGTAGCGGGTCGCCAGGCCCGGCGCGTTCGGCAGCGACAGCGGGTAAGCAGCGTCGAGCTGGGAGAAGCGCACGCCGTAGTCCTCCATCTTGCGCCGTAGCGCCAGAGGGTCTTCCCACAACGAGACGTGCGGCTGGTAGCCCAGCCCATGGAGCCAGCTCACTCCGTCAATCGTGCCGCATTCGATATAGTGAACGTCGTTGCGCTGCGCCCATTGCAGGCACTGCTCAAAGTTCCAGTAGGCGCTATTAAAGGCGTCGGTGTGAAAACCTATTTCAATCATGATGCGTCCTCCCTCGGGTAGCCGTGGGTGACCCGGGCGGGCCACCCACGGCTCTCTGAAACCTGACAGGAGTTAGAGAGCTGTCAGGTCCCGCCTACGATGGCTTATTGGCCGCCCCACCGCTCGGGGAAGTCAGGCATACCCTCGCAGCCGCACATGGCGTAGTGCAGCGGGGGCATGTTCGGCTGAACATACTGGTCCAGCGTCTCCTGGGTCACAGGGAATTGCGGCAGCCGCCAGACGTTCGGAACCTGCTCGCCCTGCAGGATGCGCATGCCGGCGATGATCGGGGTCCGCCACTGGTAAGTCGGGAAGGTCGGCGCAATGCCCGAGATCCCTTCTTCCTGCCACTTGACCAGGAAGTCCTGCTGGTCTTCGCCAACCATGATCGGATAGTCCAGACCACGGTCCTCGAACGCTTCCAGAGCCGCCACGGCGGTCGCACCGGCGTCCATCCAGATGGCGTCAATCTCGCCGAAGCGGTCGAGATAGTCGTTGACGATAGATTTCACCTTGGCGTTGTCGCCGTCGCCGAATTCCACGCCGATCACGTCGATGTTGCCGGCCTCTTCGAAGACGATCTTGGCCGCAGCCCAACGCTCCTCAAGCACGTCTACGCCGGGCAGAATGCGCAGCGCCAGCACCTTACAGTCGTCGCCGCAGTTCTCCGCGATAAACTCGGCGCCCGCATGGCCAAAGGCGTAACCGCCAATGGGCTGCACGAAGGAAACCGGGCAATCGGTGAACACGCCGCGGTCGAAGACGACGACGGGCAGCTCTTCACAGGCCTGCTCCACGGCCGGTGTCAGGGCCGCCGTGGTGTTGGGCGAGACGATCAGCACGTCGCAGTTGCCGCTGGCAACCAGGTCGGCAATGTCCGAGATCTGCTTTTCGTCGCTGCCTTCTGCGTCTACATGGATGAACTCTTCGATCTCCGGATGCAGATCAACTTCCGCCTGCATCGTCGTATAACCGACGACGCGCCACGGGTTGTTCACACCGGCGTTGGAGAAACAGAAGGTGTAGGGGCCTTCCTTGGCATACTCGGACGTATCGACCCACTCCGGTTCCAGCACCTGTTCCCAGAGCCCTTCGCCGATGGTGGTGTCGATCTCGTCGGACGCCTGCAGCTCGAGCTGGCGCAGAGAGCGATCATACTGCTCCTGGCTGAAGAATTCGGACTTGACCTCGGCCGCGTCGCTTTCCAGCCCCGCGTCCGTACCGACCTCTTCCTCAGCCACTTCTTCCTCAACCGGCTCGTCCGCCGTTTCCGTGTTGTTGCCTACGTTCTCTTCGACGTTGGCGCCCTCGTCCACGACATTATTCTGCGCATTCCCGCCACACGCAGCTATGGTGACCAGCAGCGCGACCAGCAGGGCGAATACGAGCCAGCGTCTGTTGCGAATATCAGTCATGAGAATCTCTCCTCCTAACAGGGGGTGATAGTAAAAGACGGCTTCAGTGAATGGGCGCTTCTCTGTTTACAGGGTAGTTGGCAACCACCTCCTCTCCTTGGCAGCCCACCACCGGCTATTGCCGGCGCCGGGCTGTATATGCGGCGTAGGCTACAGCGCCGACAATGATCAGGCCCTGCACGGCATCGCGCAGCGGCTTGGGAAGACCGAGCAGGTTCAGCAGGGTGAACAGGGCTTCGAGCGCCAGGGCACCCGTAATCGCGGCGGCCATCGAGCCGCGCCCGCCCAGCAGAACAGCGCCGCCGAGAACGGCGGCCGAGATCGCCTGCAGCTCAAAGCCTTCGCCCGCTTCGGGGTTGACGCCGCCAAAGCCGCCCTGCAAAATGCCGGCGACCACAGCGGAGATCGCCGAGAGGACAAAGGCGATGATCCGGATACGCTCTACTTTGACGCCGCCCAGCCGCGCCGCCTGCGCATTATCACCGACGGCGAGCATCTGGCGGCCAAGGTTGGTGTAGTTGTAGAGATAGATGTAGATGCCGCTGAAGACGAGCAGCACGACGACGGCGATGGGGATCTGCTCGACAAAGGGCACGTTTTCGATCCAGCCCCGGCCAAACATGCGGAAGTTGTCGGTCAGGTAGCCGCGCGGGGCGCCGCCTGTCCAGTAGAGGCCGGCGCCACGCAGCGCGAGCATCATGCCCAGTGTGGCAATCAGCGATGGCACATTCAGGTAGGCCACGATGACGCCGTTGACGAGGCCTGCCCCCGCGCCGATGAGGAAGAGCACGAGGATGGCCCACCAGGTGTTGGCCGGATCGTTGTTGATCATCAACGCGCCGCCGATGACCATCATCGACATCAGCGAGCCGACAGACAGGTCAAAGCCGCCGGAGACGATTACCAGAAGCTGCCCGGCGGTCAGGATCATCAGGGGAGCGGCGCGCCGCAAGAAGTTGAGGATCCCGCTGGCTTCCAGAAACGTGGGGTTGCGCAGGCCAATCGCAAAGAACAGAAGGATGGCGACGATGTAGATAGGCGGAATGCTGCGGACCACACCGATCGTGCGGTTCCAGAAAGTGCGCTCGCGCGCCGGAGCTGAAAGTTGTGCCATAGTCTTTACCCGTTGGCCTGTGAGATGCTCAGGGTAGAGCCGGCGCTCATCAGGACGCCTTCATGCGTGAGCGGATGGTATAGCTGGCAACGGCCAGGATGATGATGCTGCCACGCAACACCTGTTTAAGGAACGTATCGACGCCAAGCTGGTTAAACGCCGTGTCGAGGATGCCAAAGATGACGACGCCGGCGAGCGTGCCGGCGACGCCTCCTTTCCCTCCGCTCAATGCCGTACCGCCGACGACCACGGCGGCAATAGACTCCAGATCGTAAAGCCCATCCGTGCCCACCCAGGGCGCGCCGGAGCGCAGCCGGCTGACGACAAAGAGACCCGTCAGGACAGCCGTCATGCTGCAGATGATGTGGGCCAGGATGATAACGCGGTCGGTGCGCAGGCCAGAAAGGCGGGCCACTTCTTCGCTGCCGCCCACGGCATAGAGATGCGCCCCAAAGCGCGTCCGCCTGAGCACAAAGGCAGCGACGACTGTCACGCCGAGCAGTACCAGGATGGAGATCGGCACCGGCCCGATCGTGCCATAACCCAACGTCTGGAAGCTGCGCGGCACAGCGCCGATAAAGGTCTCAAAGGAGGCGTTGAGCACGCCCTTCAGCACGAGGCCAACACCCAGCGTGGCAATAAAGGGGTTGACGCGCAGCTTGCTCACGACCAGACCGTTGATCAGGCCGACGAACGCGCCAATGGCAAACACGGAGGCGACCGCCATCGGCACGCGCGCCGGATCGCCGCGCATCAGGAACGAGGCCATGACCGCCGTGACGCTGATCAGGTAGGCAACCGATAGATCGATGGAGGCGGAGAGCATGACAAACGTCTGGCCCATGGCGACGATGCCCAACGCCACGGAGCGGACGAGCATATTGGTGAGAATCGTGCTCGAGGTGATCTGCCCCCGGCCAAAGAACAGGTCGAGGACTACCGCGCTGACAAAGACGACGACCAGGATGGCGTAGACGGGCGGAATCTTGAACTCCCGGATTCGTCGCTGCACGGTATTGAGCGTGGTAGACCTGCATACGCTGCGCCCGCTGGACGAAGAAACGCTGGTAGCCGCAGCCCAGGAGACGGGCGCCGTCGTCTGCGCCGAAGAGCACCTGCTGCAGGGCGGCATGGGCAGCAACGTCGCCCGCGTCATCGCCGCCCGCCATCCCGTGCCCATGCGCTTTGTCGGCCTCGCCGACGTCTACGTCGAATCGGCCGACCCGGCCGACCTGTTGCGCAAATATCACCTGACCGCCGACGACATCGCCGTGGCTGCGCGGGAAGCCGTCGCCGTCAAGCCGCGTTAAGAGGGAGGAAAGATGCTCAGGGAAGCGTTACGGCAACTGCAGGCCGACGATAACCCGATTCGCGTCGGCGCGACCGGCGCGGGCTGGATGGGCAGTGGCTTTGTCGCGCAGATGGCTCACGTGCCGGGCATGGAGGTAGCTGTGCTCGCCGACCCCGACGTCGAGGCGGCGCGGCAGGCTTTCCTCGCCACCGGACTGGACGAGGACGCCATTGCCGAAGCCGAGACGGTCCCCCAGGCCCACGCGGCGCTGCGGCGCGGGCAGCGCGTGGTGACGCCGGACATCACGCTCGCCGCCCGGCTGGACCCCATCGACGTAATTACCGACGTCACCCCCTCGCCGGCCTCCGGGGCGGCGACGGCCCTCGCGGCGCTGGAAAACGGCAAAAACGTGGTGCTCGTCAACATCGAGGCGGACGTAACCGTCGGCCCGATGCTCAAGCGGCTGGCGGCGGGCGCCGGCCTGCTCTACTCGGTCAGCTCCGGCGACGAGCCGGGCTGCCTGATGGAGCTGGTCGACTTTGTCACCAGCCTCGGCTTCGAGCCTATCGTCATCGGCAAGGGCAAGAACAACCCGCTCGACCCGACGGCGACGCCGGATAGCGTGGTAGAATCGGCCCGGCGCAGCGACAAAGATCCCTACCAGGTCGCTTCCTACGTAGATGGCACGAAGACGATGTTTGAGATGACGTGCGCGGCGAACGCCACCGGCTGCATGCCAATTCGGCGCGGCATGGTCGGGCCGGAGGCTAACCAGGAGACTGTCACGGCGATATTCGCCCTGGAAGAAGACGGCGGCCTGGCGCCCTTTCCCGGCGTCGTCGATTTTGTCCAGGGCAGCGCGATGGCCGGCGGGGTGTTTGTGACGGTGCGGGTGAGCGATGCACGCGTCGCTGCCGACTTGAAATACCTGAAGGTGGGCAACGGCAAATACTCGACTTTCTTCCGGCCCTACCACCTCTGGTTCATCGAGGCGCCGCTTTCTATTGCCCGCGCCCACCTCTATGGGCAGCCTACGCTCGTGCCGCTCGACGAGCCGGTAGCCGAGGTGCTGACCGTCGCCAAGCGCGACCTGGCACCCGGCGACTACCTGGACGAGTTCGGCGGCTATACCTTCCGCGCGCTCATCGACACAGCCGGAGCGGCGCGCGCAGCCGGCGCCTTGCCGGCCGGCCTCGCGCCCGGCGCCCGCCTCGTCCGCCCGGTCCCGGCCGGCGCTATCATTGGCTGGCATGACGTGGCCCTGGAGGAAGATGCGCCGGTCGTTCGCCTGCGCCGGCAGCAGGATAAACTGACTCAAATGGCAGAGAGCCACCGTCCGATCCCGGCCTCTGCCGGCGAAGGAGGAAACTCATGAAAATTGGTGTCTTTACAGCCCTCTGGCAGGACCTGCCGTTCACGCAGGCGCTCGACAAAGCAGTTGCGGCCGGCGTCGAAGCCGTGGAAATCGGCGCGGGCGGCTATCCGGGCAGCCAGCACACGCCGGTAGACGAGCTACTGGACAGCGCGGCGCGCCGCGACGACTGGCTGGGCGAAATCAGCTCGCGCGGCCTCATACTCAGCGCGCTCAGCGTGCACAACAATCCCATCCATCCCAATCGTGAGGTGGCGCAGCAGGCCGACGAGACGATCCGTAAAGCGGTGCGGCTCGCATCCCTGCTCGGCGTCCCTGTCGTGAATGGCTTCTCCGGCCTGCCGGCCGGCGCCCCCGGCGATTCCATGCCGAACTGGGTAACCTGCCCCTGGCCCCCCGACTTCCTGGAAGCCCAGGCCTACCAGTGGGACGAGGTCGCCATCCCCTACTGGCAGGAAGCAGGCCGCTTTATCGAGGATCAGGGCGTGAAATTCGCCTTCGAGATGCACCCCGGCATGCTGGTCTACAATGTCGAAACGCTCCTGCGGCTGCGGGAGGCGGTCGGTCCGGTCCTGGGCTGCAACTTTGATCCCAGCCACCTTTTCTGGAATGGCGTCAATCCAGTCGCCGCCATCCGCGCCCTCGGCGACGCCATCTTCCACGTGCATGGCAAGGACGCCTACGTCGATCCGTTCAACGTGGCGGTAAACGGCTGCAACGACGCCAAGCCGTATGGCGACATTCTCAACCGCGCCTGGACCTTCCGCAGCATCGGCTACGGGCACGGAGCGGGCGTCTGGAAAGAGATCATCAGCACGCTGCGGCTGGTGGGTTACGACTACGTCATCTCTATCGAGCACGAAGATGCCCTGATGTCTACCGACGAAGGGCTGGCCAAAGCGATTGCCTTACTCAAGGAGGCAAACATCACCGAGCTGCCCGGCGAGATGTTCTGGACCTGAGCTTCGGCGCAATGCAGCAGATAGACGTTCATCCAGAGCGCTGGCAGGCCGGGCGCGGCTATCGCAAGCAGCCGCTGGCGACGGCCGGAGCGCTGGCCGCGCCGGGCACGCTGGTGCAGCTCGTGGAAATGGCGCCGGGGGATACCATCCCCGATCACGTCCACAGCAGCGCCCGCGAGTTCTACTGCGTGCTATCCGGCCGCTGCCTGCTGGCCGTCAACGGCAACACGCTGCGACTGGAGCCGGGCGACATGCTGCTGACGGAGCCGGGCGACGTCCACCGGCTGCACAACGATGGCGCCGAGCCGTTCCGGCTGCTGGTCTTCAAGACCAACGCCGCGCCCGGCGACACCCACTGGATAGACGATGTGGAGAGTGAACTGTGAGTGACAATGCCGAACTGAACGTTCCCGAGATCGGCGTGGGCATGTTGGGCTACGCCTTTATGGGTCGCGCCCACAGCAACGCCTTGCGCTCGCTGCCTTTTGCCATCAGCCCCCCACCGGCGATACCGCGCCTGGTCGCCGTCTCCGGCCGGGACGAAGTAGCCCTGAAGAGCATGGCCCGGCGCTACGGCTACGAGCGCACCTACACCGACTGGCGCGATCTGGTCGCCGACGAAGACGTGCAGCTCCTGGACAACGGCGGCCCCAATAACCTGCACGCCGCGCCCTCGATTGCCGCTGCGGAAGCGGGCAAGCACGTCTTCTGCGAGAAGCCGCTGGCCCGCACCGCCGGCGAGGCCCATGCCATGCTGGAAGCCGTGGAGAAAGCCGGCGTGAAACATGGCGTCGCCTTCAACTACCGCTTTGTCCCCGCCGTGCGCCTGGCCCGCGACCTGATCCGGCAGGGCAGGCTCGGCCGCATCTACCATTTCCGGGCCATGTATCTGCAGGACTGGCTGATGCCGCACTACAACACGCCGCGCCTCTGGCGTATGGACCGCGAGCAGGCGGGCACCGGCGCCATCGGCGACCTCGCCGCCCACATTGTCGATCTCGGCCGCTTCCTCGTCGGCGAGATCAGGGGCGTCAGTGCCATGACCCGGACCTTTATCGATGAGCGCCCGCTGCCCGACGGCAGCGGCACGGGTAAGGTTGACGTGGACGACGCTTTTGTCGCGGCTATCGAGTTCGAAAACGGGGCGATTGGCTCCCTGGAAGGAACGCGGCTGGCGGCCGGGCGCAAGAACTACGAGCTGTTTGAGATCAACGGCGAGAAGGGCAGCCTGCGCTTCAATCTGGAACGGCTCAACGAGCTGCAGCTCTACCTTGTCGAGGAGGGGCAGTCGGAGACCGAAGGCTTCCGCACGATCATGGTCACCGAGTCAATCCATCCGTGGTTGAAGCACTGGTGGCCGCCGGGTCACATCATCGGCTGGGAGCACACCTTTATTCACGAGCTGGCCCACTTCCTGGATTGTATCGCCAACAACCGGCCCGTGGCGCCGGACGGCGCGACTTTCCTCGACGGCTACCGCGCCGCGCTCGTCTGCGACGCGATTGTGGAGTCGGCGCAGAGCCGGCGCCAGATCGAGCTGGCCTACGAAGACGCCGGGCTGCAGCCCACCACCCAGCCAAGATGACGCAGCCGGCGCACCAGCCAGACGCCGCACTGCAGGCGGCCCTTCTCCAGACGCTCGGCGCAGAGACGGCGCGCGAGATGCTGGAGACGATGTGGACGATCCGAATCTTCGAGGAGAAGGCCAAAGAGCTGTACGCCCTCGGCCGCATCCACGGCACGATGCACCTCTCCATCGGGCAGGAAGCCACGGCGGTCGGGGCGAGCTTTGCGCTGCGCCGCGGCTACGACTACCTGCTCAATCACCATCGCGGCCACGGCCACTGTCTCTCCTGGAGCGGCGACGTGGACCGGACGATGGCCGAGTTCATGGGCAAGGAGACCGGCTTCTGCCGCGGCCGGGGCGGCTCGATGCACATTGCCGACGTCGAGCGTAACAACCTCGGCGCCAACGGCATCGTCGGCGGGGGCCTGCCCATCGCCGTGGGCGTTGGCCTGAGCATCCAGCTACGCGGCACGGATCAGGTCGTGATGGTCATCTTTGGCGACGGCGCATCCAACGAGGGCGCTTTCCACGAATCGCTCAACATGGCTTCCATCTGGCGCCTGCCGGTCGTCTATCTCTGCGAGAACAACCAGTATGGAATGTCCATGCCTGTGGCGCGGGCGATGAACGTCGAGCACATCAGTCAGCGCGCCTGCGCCTACGGCATCCCCGGCGTCACCGTTGACGGCAACGATCTGCTGGCTGTCTACGACGCCGTCTCCCAGGCGGCGAGCCGCGCCCGCGCCGGCAGCGGGCCAACGCTGGTCGAGGCGATCACCTACCGCTGGGAAGGGCACTCCAAGAGCGACCGGCAGGCCTACCGCACGCGCGACGAGGTACGGGAGTGGCAGCAGCGCGACCCGATTCCCCGCTTCGCGCAGACGCTTATCGCCGCCGGGCTGCTCGACGAAGCGGAAGCGGCGGCCCTGCACGACCGCGCCTGCGCCGCCGTAGAGGCCTCGGTCGCTTTTGCCGAAGCCAGCCCCGAGCCGGCTGTCGAAACGCTTATGGAGGGTGTCTATGCCTGAGACGCTGGTTCAGACCCGGCCGGCCGAAACGCAACTCACGCGCGAGCTGACTTACATGGAAGCGCTGCGCGAGGCGCTGGCGCAGGCGATGGAGGCCGACGAGCGCGTCTTCCTGATAGGCGAGGATGTCGGCGTATACGGCGGCGCCTTTGGCGTGTCTCATGGCCTCATCGAGCGCTTTGGCCCGGAACGCGTGCGGGATACGCCCATCTCCGAGGCGGCCATTGCCGGCGCCTGCCTGGGCGCGGCGCTCGCCGGCATGCGGCCGGTCGGCGAAATCCAGTTTATGGACTTCGTCACCCTCTCCATGGAACAGCTCGTGCTGCAGGCGGCCAAAGTCCGCTTCATGTTTGGCGGCAAGGCGACCGTGCCCTTTGTGCTGCGCATGCCCGGCGGCGCCGGCACCGGCGCCGCCGCCCAGCATTCCGAGTCGCTGGAGAACTGGTTTGTGCACGTTCCCGGCCTCAAGGTGGTCATGCCCAGCAACCCGTATGACGCCAAAGGGCTGCTGCTCAGCGCCATCGAGGACGACAACCCGGTCATCTTTGTCGAGCACAAGCTGCTCTATAAGGTGAAAGGCCCGGTCCCGGAGGAGATGTACCGCGTGCCGTTGGGCCGGAGCGCCGTCGTGCGCGAGGGCAACGACCTGACTGTGGTCGCGACGGGCCTCATGGTGCAGCGCGCGCTGGAAGCAGCCGAAACGTTGAGCCGGGAGGATGGCATCGAGCTGGCGATCGTGGACCCGCGCACCCTGAACCCGCTTGACGACGAGCCGATCATCGCCTCGGTCGCTCGAACCGGCCGGCTGCTCGTCGTACACGAAGCGGTGGGCACCGGCGGCTACGGCGGCGAGATCGTCGCCCGCGTCGCCGCCAGCGAAGCCTTCGACTATCTGGACGCCCCGATTCGGCGGCTCGCCGGCCGGGACGTGCCTATCCCGTACAACCGCGAGCTGGAGCGCGCCGCCATCCCGCAGGTGGAAGAGATCATCGCCGAAGCGCGAGCTCTGGCGCAGGGCCGCGTCTGATCATAGAGGAAGGAGCAGATGGCGATCCCCGTCATAATGCCGAAATTCGGCTTTACCCAGGAGGAATCCACGATTGTCGCCTGGCTACGCGAGGAAGGCGACGTGGTGAGGATGGGCGACCCCATCTGCGAGGTCACTACTGATAAGGTGAACATGGAGGTGGAGTCTCCCGGCGATGGCGTGCTGGGCGGCATCCGCTACACTGCGGGAGAAGCGGCTGCCGTGACTGACGTCATTGCCTACATCCTGGCGCCCGGCGAGAGCGCGCCGGCCGGGACGGCCCCCACCTCGCGACGGCAGGCTGAGAAGGCTACACCCGCAGAGGCCGGCAAAGCGCCTGCCACGCCGGTTGCAGCCCGTATCGCCGCCGCGGTCGGCCTCGACCTGGCACAGGTCTGTGGCAGTGGGGCGCGGGGCAAGATCACGCGCCAGGACGTGGAGGCGCATCTGGCTGGGCGCAGCGCCATAGCGCCCCAGCCTTCCCACCCGCGAGCGACCCCGGCGGCCCGTCGCGTGGCTCGCGAGCATGACCTGGAGCTGGGTGCGAT
>JAAYYY010000216.1 GCA_012515125.1 Chloroflexota bacterium | reverse complement strand
TGCTGCAGACGCCGCACCTGTTCTCCGGCACGATCCGTGAGAACATCCGCTACGGGCGGCTGGACGCGACCGACGAGGAGATCGAGGAGGCGGCAAAGCTGGCCGGCGCGCACGCCTTCATCATGACGCTGCCCCATGGCTACGACGAACAAGTCGGCGAGGGCGGCGGGCTGCTCTCCGTCGGGCAGAAGCAGCTGATCAGCCTGGCGCGGGCGGTGCTGGCCGAGCCGGAGATCTTCATCATGGACGAGGCGACGAGCAGTGTGGACACACTGACGGAGGCGCTCATCCAGCAGGGCATGGACCATCTGATGGAGGGTCGCACGAGCTTCGTCATCGCCCACAGGCTGAGCACAATCAAGCGGGCCGATCGCATTCTGGTGGTCGAAGACGGAAAGATCAAGGAGATGGGCACGCACAACGAGCTGATCCGGGCGCGCGGCCACTATTACCGGCTGTACACGCAGCAGTTCCGCAGCGAGCTGGAGGCGGCGATGGGCCAGACGTTCGCCGGTAATGGCGGCGATGGACGGGCCGCGGTGGAAGCCGCATCGTAGCAAACGCGAGAGCCTGCCCGACAGGAGCAGGCTCTTTTTGTCTCTGGCGCTCCTGTATTGAGTTTTGATTGCGACCTTATTCCGGCGACTTGATCAACCTTGCGAAAAAAGTCAATCGGTAGTATAAATTTGGTGTAGCCGTTCCGCGGAACTGCGGTGCGAACGCTACGTGCGGAAACGCCGATTGCCAAACGAAGGGGTCTGGCACTAAAGGGGAATTGGCCGGTTGCCAGCGAGATCCCGACAGCGCCAGCAACCGCGCCCACCACACTGTCTGTTCATGATCCGATCAGGCAGTAACAACCGGGGGTTCCTACCCCCACGGCAGAATCAGATCAGGTGCCAGCCTGTTCGTAGCCTGACCGGCAGTCAGAAGATTCTGCCAGAAAGGAGGTGCTGTATCGCAAGTTCCACATCGTTGAGAGAGCTACCCACCTGGCGCAAGCGCCACACCATTCACATTTAAGGAGAAGAAAATGCGCGAGAAACCTTTCCGTACCCTTCTATTGTTGGTCGCGCTGCTGGCTGTATTCGCCTTCACAGCCTGCGGCACGAACACACCGCCGACTGAGACCCCTGAAGAAGTTGAAGCGCCTGAAGAAGAGGCGCCCCCGGCAGAAGAAGAAGTAGAAGAGCCTGTCGAAGCGGCTGAGTTCCGCGTCGGCGTGGTCTTACCGACGCGGGAAGAGCCGCGTTGGATCCAGGACGAGACCCGGTTCCGGGATGCGTTCGAGGAAGCGGGCTACGAGGTCGAGATCCTGTTCAGCGAGGGCGACTCGTCGCGGGAGCTGGCCAACGTCCAGGACCTGATCACACGGGGCGTGGAGGTGATCATCATCACGCCGCACGACGCGACGGCAGCGGCAGCGGCTGCGGAAGCAGCGCGGGACGCCGGGGTGAAGGTCATCAGCTACGACCGGCTGATCCGGGAGACGGAGGCGGTTGACTACTACGTGACGTTCGACAGCGTGGCGGTAGGCGAAGCCCAGGCGCAGTACCTGGTGGACAACGCCACGGGAACGGACAACCCGCTGTACCTGTACGCGGGGGCGGCCTCGGACAACAACGCCTTCCTGTTCTTCGAGGGGGCGTGGAACGTGCTGCAGCCGAAGATCGCCGATGGGACGTTCTACATCGTGAACTCCAGCGAAGCGGTGGCTCTGCAGGACAAGGC
>JAAYYY010000215.1 GCA_012515125.1 Chloroflexota bacterium | reverse complement strand
GCGAGATCGTAGGCGGCCTGGTCGCTGAGCATGCCGGGCGTGCCGTCGAACCTGCCGTGGCGCTCGGCCATCAACTGCGCCGTCTTGGGCGGGGCGATGTGCCGCTCGCTCTGCTGGGCGGTAATCGTGCCCGGCGGGTCTTCCACGGTCGAGCGGACCGTGATCGTCTCCAGTGATTCCCCCTCCTTGGGCGCCTCGCGCAGCATGACCGTCGGCGGGCTGACCGGCTCGAAGCGGCGGAAGGTGAAACTGGTCGTGATCTCCGGCTGGTCGGCGGCGAATTCGGGCGAGGCCGGGGTGAAGACGCTGTTGCCCGCCAGATCGACCACGCGGGCGCGCAGCCGGTAGCTGTAGCCGAAGCGCAGGCGCGGCAGGCTGCCCGGCTCGGCGCGGAAGCGGGTCTCCATCTTGAAGGGGGTAACGGCCGGGTTGTCCGGATCGCCCGTGGTGTGGTCGGGCAGAATGGCGTCGCCGGGGCGCGGCGCGCTCAGGCTCCAGCCGTCCCAGGTGAATAACGATTCGTGGGTGCGCAGGACGACGGGCGCGTTGGGGTCGAGAGGCTCCGTCGCGCTCATCTGCACGAACCCTTCGTCAGCCTCGTCGGCCAGGCTGAGGGCCGGGCCGCCGCCGGGCGGCTCCAGGAAGTCGTAGGTGCCCCGCCGCCGGCACAGGCTGCGCCATTGGGTCGCCTGGTCGTCCCAGACGTCGATGCGGTAGCCGCGCACGACATCCTCGGCAAACAGCTCGTCGTCGGGCGGCGGCGCGGGGTCGCCGCTGGCCAGCGGCAGGACAGGTGACCCGTCCACGGCAGCCAGGGCAGCGTTCAGCGCGTAGGACTTGACGAAGGTCTGGTAGAGCTGCGCCGGCTTATCCGGCCGGACTATAGAGATGCCGGCTGTCTGTAGCGCGGGCAGGCCGCTCTCGTCGGGCGAATTGGCCGGCTTTTCGTCGAGGGTGTAGACGCCGACGAGATTGGTCGCCATGTTCTGCAGCTTGATCCCGCCGCCGGCTACGTCTACCTGTTGCACCTGGAAGAGACTGGCGTCGTTGAGGCGCAGCAGCCCTTCGCTGATTTCCGGGTTGACCGGCCGGGGCCGGGCGATGAAGCGATTGTCGCTGAGCCGGTAGTGCGTCCTGGGGCTGTAGTGAGTGGTCGGCGTCGCCGTGGGCACGCTGGGGACGACCCTCACGAGGCCGGGGTCGGCCGGCAGATCCGCCGGCAGCGTGACCTCCAGATCGACGACGAGACCCAGATAGCGCAGCAGGTTGGGATAGTCGCCCAGGGCGGCAATCATCTTGTGGAAGTCGTAGATAGACGCCAGATCGGGCTCGGTGGGCAGCGCCACAGACTGCACGCTCGTCGGCTCCAGATAATTCTTCAGATCGTCGAACGCCTGATGTTGCGCGCTAACGGCCGGGCTGCCGCCCTGCCCGCGAAGCAGAGCGCCCAGCGGCATCAGCAGGGTGAGCAGCCCCAGCTTCTCCAGCAGCCAGCGCAGAATGCGGATGGGCAGGAGCAGGCAGCCCATCAGGCAGCCGGCGCAGCCGCCCCCACCGCCGCCGGGCTCGCCCGGCTCCTCGGGCTCCGGCTCGTCAATGCGCACCGGGCCGCGGTCCGGGTCCACCGGCACGTAGGGCGGCTCCGGCTCGACCGGCTGGGCAATGTCAACCAGATCGGGGTCGTTGATGAGCACGCTGTCGGCGGGCAGGTCGAGGCCGGCGCCGTAGGTCG
Source organism: Chloroflexota bacterium (assembly GCA_012515125.1). GTDB lineage: Bacteria > Chloroflexota > Anaerolineae > Promineifilales > Promineifilaceae > JAAYYY01. The sequence goes on along the minus strand of JAAYYY010000215.1, from coordinate 22,503 downwards.
GGTCGGTCGCCACCCGCGTGTAGACGCCCTTGATTGTCTCGTGGATGGTGCTCGACGGGAAGGTGAGAATGGGCGTGCCGGAGAGGTCTTCAAAGACGAAGGGGATGACGTCGGTGTCGTTCTTGAAGAGCGATTGCCACAGATCCGAGCGCAGGCCGGCCGGCACAACATTGGCGGCGATGGTCGGCCCGCCGTCGAACTCGACCTGGAAGCTGGCCTGATCGACGAGCGCGGGCCAGTCCAGAAAGTCGGGGAAGCTGCTGAGCTGCATCAGCGTGACGCTTGGGTCGTCGTTCCACAGCCGGGGCGAGGCCAGCACCGAGAGGCGCAGGGTCGTTCCTTCCGCCAGGGGGCCATCGCTGCCGTTGGGGAGAGCCGTCCAGATGATCGTCTGTTTCAACATAGCGTTTTTCCCTGCAAGTGCCGCTTCAATCGGGTGTCCGGCTTACGGATAGTCGGCGAAGGCGTCGCAATAGTCGGCCCAGACGCTCGGCGAGACCAGCTCGCGGAAGGTCGGGTCGGAGCCGGCGAACTCCCGCTCCATGGAGATGCTGACCGACGCGCTAAAGAAGAGGATCTCGATCTTCACCGTCAGCTTGGCCTGGCCCCAGAGCGTGCCGCCGTGCGGGCTGATACCCTTGGAGGCGTAGGTCAGGCCCAGGTAAAACTCCAGCGAGACCGTGATGATGCCCAACACAGAGAGCGAGCCGTTGGCGCGGAAATAGCCGGTCAGCGAGAAGTCCGCGCCGGCCTTCTGGAAGTAGAAGCCCGCCATCATCGAGGCCTTGCCGCTGGCGACGCCGAGGTTGATCGCCGCCGCGGCGCCAAACTCCAGCGCGGCCTCGATCAGCACCACCTTCTCGATGCCGATGTCCATGCTGAAGAAGCCGCCGCCGCCGAAGAAGGAGACGGTGAGGATGAACGGCTGCTGGCGCTCGCAGAAGGCGAAGTGGAAGTTCATCGGCGCGTCGCCGAAGGGCAGGAAGAAGCCCGCCGACAGGGTGATGTTCTGGATGGTGAGGATGCCGATGCCGATGGTGGGGATGCCCAGCGTGTAGCCGACGTTGAGGCCGGGATCTGGCGCGGTGACGATGTCCAGGATAGGCGGGTCGCTGAAGCCATCCAGCGGCAGATAGTTGCGCAGCTCGTTGACGAACTCCAGGATGCCCAGGAACTGGATGTCGTTGAGTTGCACGGAGGTATCGACTTTCTTGTCCTTCTCCGCCGTAAAGGAGACGGAGTCGAAGCCGATGCTGATCAGGTCGTTGGGCGACGGCAGCAGGACCACGGCGAAGTCGGTCAGCTCGCCCTTAATGCTGTAGGTCGGCGGGCTGGCGTCCAGCTTCTTCTCCAGCACGGCCTGCAGGGTGAAGGTGGCGCCCGGCCCAGGCACGAAAAGGCCGGTGTTCACCAGCTCGTTCTGCGACAGCGTCCAGGTGTAGGTCGTGCGGATGATGTCGCCGTCCTGGACGGTGACGAACTGCGGAAGCTTGCCCGCCGTATTCGCGGCGTTGGAGAAGACGAGATCCTTGATAATCTGCCACAGCTCGATGCCGCCCAGGAGCTTGACGCCCGTATCGAAGATGTCCTGGGGGTTGAACTGGCCCCCGACCATCTGGTTGACCGGGCCGCCGACCGGGCCCAGCGCGCGGGAGAGACCGCTGATGTCCAGGTTCGGCGCCACCAGGCCGCCCGATTTGTCTGTCGAGCCAAAGTCCAGCGGGCTGTTGCCGACGATTTTGGCGAATACCTGCGCCGCGTTGCCGATGCTATTGCCGCTGGCTGCCGTGTACGTGCTCTCCCATTCGATAGTCGAAGGAGCCGGCTTGCCGACGAGGTTCTTAACCGCCGGAATATCGACCTGCGCCTGGGCCATGCCCGGCCAGAAGTGCGGCGTCTCCGACGGCTTGTGCTCGGCGTCGAAGCTGATCGTGCTCGTCTCCAGCGTCGTGTCGCCCGGCTCGTCCGGCGGCGCGTAGGCCAGCGACTGGCCTCCGAAATTCCGCCGCCGGCGGTCGCCGGTGACGGAGAGACCGTTGTAGTAGCTGACCACGTTGGCAATCGTCGCCAGCTCGTCCACGTTCTTGCTGACGAAAATGAGCGGCGCGTTGAACTCCAGCTTGCGCCCTTCCCAATCCGTGGCCGAGAGATGGAAGGGGAAATCGACGAACGCGTTGCCCGACAGCACGCGAGGCCAGAAGACCTCTTCGTTCGGGTCCATGATCTTGCTCTCGGGGTCTGTCGGATCCTGGAGGTTGGGCGTGACGCGCGTCTTGAGCGTTACCGAGCGGAAGGGCGACTCGCGGTGGGTGTAGGTGCGGGTGGGCTGCCGCACGAGGATGAAGCGGCGCTGGAAGAGGTAGGCGACCTGCCCCGGCGTTTGCCGGTCTTCGAGATAGCGGAATTTGCGCTCGGTGACCTTGACGAGCACGGCGCGATGGCCGAAGGGGAAGAGGTAGCCGGCGTAGAGCACGCGCACGTAATGGTCGCGGGCCATCGTCGCCACGTGGCGCCACTGCATGACGGTCAGCGAGCCCAGGCCCGCTCCCAACGACGGCGGCTCCCAGTCGCCCTGCAGCTTGAGCCAGGCGCCGAGCGTGCTGAGCATGATCTGCTCGGTATCGACCGGCTCCGGCGTAAAGCCGGGCAGGTGATAGTTGGAGGTCAGGTGGACGATCTCGTTGCGGTCCCGGCCGTCCAGCGACATGCGGAACGGCTCGTTGCTGTGGTCCTGGAGGTCGCTGCTGAAGTCGGGCGACCAGACCGCCCGCACGCGCGGGTCGCCGTCGGCGCGGCGGCTGCCCAGCCGCGTGTGCCACAGCTCGGTCCAGTCGTCGTGGGCCACCGGCGTGGAGGCGTGCGTCCAGCTGCCCTGGTCGTCGGGCGAGAGGTAGAGGCGATAGGGCGCTTCGATAGCGGTCTGCGCCCCGGTTGGCGGCGTGACCTGCGGGGGAGGCGGGTTGTTGGTCAGTCGCTGGATGATGGCGGACGGCGAGCAGCCGGTCGGCGGCTGGTAGCTGGCTACGGGCGTGACCAGCAGGGGCAGCCGGGTCAGCGCATCCAGGAGGCCGGGGGCGTTGAAGGGAATCAGCTCGCCCGGCGGCACGGCGAAGACGAGCCGGCTGGGCCCGGCAAGCAGGGAGAGGACCCGCCCCGGCGAGAGCGGCGATTCGTTGCCGGGATCGCCGGGGTTATCGGTGACCTGGTAAAAGGCCTGCTCGGCAATGTGTTGGGGCTGGAAGTGGGCGACGAGGATGGCGCCCGCCTGGCCCGCGATCTGGCCTGGCAGGCTCCCTGCCGGTGGGGTGAAATCGACGTTGCGAAAGTCGAAGTTCAGGACAAGCAAGTCCTGCGGGCGGATCACCGAAACGGAGAAACTCAGGGTCGGCATGACCAATCCTCCTGAACGTCCTGACTGGCGGAGGTCCAGATGCTCGGTTTTCAGTGCAGTCTAAAAGCCCATGCTTGGGGAGCGACGAGCCCGTCCGTGGACCTGGGTGCGGAATCGTGCCGGCAGGCCAGGAAGCAAGGCAAGAGTGAGAAAGCGCGGACCAGAGAACGCCGACGCAGAGACCGGCGTTGAAGTAACCATAATAAAACAGGGACGCGAGCGCAAGTGTAAAGTAGTTTACAGATCTGCTGTTGCCCAGATGACAGTACGGGAGCGCGCTGGCGGCTGGAGAACCCAATTCTCTTCTTGAACGTACAGAGAAAATCGGATTGAATACAGGCCCATAGCGGCCCAGCCAGAACAAAGAGGTTAATGGTAACGATGAATAGCCCAACCACGACCCTGGCCGCGGGATTAGCGGCGCTTGGCGCAGGTTTGATCGTTGCGGGCATCAGGTTTTCCCGCCGGCGTAAATCTGCAACCCGTTTTCCCGTAGATGCCCTGGCTTCCGGAGCCGGTAGCCCAACCGGCAAACGCGACGCAACTGATGTACAAGATGACCGTGAGCAGCCGGACGCTATCGCGCGGCAATGGAAGCCGCTCCTAGAGTACTTCTTCTGGGTCACGGCGCTGGCTCTCCCCTTCTGGCTGTTTGGCGGAGACAAGCTACCCTTGCCTATCAATCTACCCACCGGCGCGCTGGTGACGTTTGTCCCCACGATCGCCGCCGCCATCACGTCGTACAGATATGGGGGAGTTAAGGCTGTCCAGGCGCTGCTCAGGCGAGCAGCCGACTACCAGAAGGTCAGAGACAGGAAATGGTATCTGCCGGCGCTGCTCTTGATGCCAATCATCGCTGTTCTGTCGTACGCATTGATGCGCTTGACCGGGCGGTCGCTTCCGGCGCAGGTCGAGCTATCGTTGCTCATGGGGCTGACCTTCCTGGCCCTCTTCCTGATCAGCGACATTGGCGAAGAGCTGGGCTGGACAGGGTTCGCCCTGGAGCCATTGCAGCAGCGTTGGGGCGCCCTCCGGGCCAGCCTGCTGCTGGGCGTCATCTGGGTGGTCTGGCACATCATCCCCTGGATACAGACCGGCAATCCGGCGAGCTGGATCTTCTGGCAAGGCCTCTTTTCGGTGGCCCAGCGTGTGCTCATCGTCTGGGTCTACAACGGCAGCGGCCGGAGTGTGTTTGCCGCGACGCTGGTTCACGTCACCGCCAACCTGGGCTGGGCTCTGTTTCCAAACGCCAGCTCCCACTATGATCCCTTGGTGACCGCCGCGGTGACTTGGCTCGCCGTGCTCGCCATCCTGTTTGTCTGGGAGCCAGCGACGCCGAGCCGCTTGCGGCGCGGCTATGTACGTAGCCGGTAGACAACAAACAACGAATAACGTCATTCAGGAAATCGAGAGATGCGACCCCTTGAAGTTGTGCTCTTACTAGCTGACTTATTTGCCTACGTCTCTGTCCTACTCCCGAAGCCTCGCGCGCCGCGCTGGCTACGCTATCCGGCATTTGCCGCCCTGCCCATCGCCGGTGCTCAGGCGGTCATCGAAGGCCCGCGCTGGCAGATGATTCCGGCCTATCTGTTCGGCGCGCTCATTTTCCTGGCCGGAATTGTCAGGTCCCGCCGTTGGGCCAGCACACCCGGCAAAAATCGGCCGCTTGTCACGTACCTTGGCGCCGGGCTCGGTGCCCTCGGGCTCGCCCTCTCGGCGACGTTAGCTGCCGTTCTGCCGGTCTTCCGCTTTCCACGACCCCATGGGCCCTATGGGATTGGGACCATGACCTACCACTGGGTCGATTCGAGCCGGCCGGAGATCTTCACTGATGACCCAGATGACGTTCGCGAATTGATGGTGCAGGTTTGGTATCCCGCCGAGGTCGATCCCTCCGCCCCGCGCGCACCCTACGTCGAAGACGGCAGAATCCTTGAATCGACGCTGCGTCTGATCAACCTGCCCGGCTTCATTCTCACGCACCTGAAATACGTGACGACAAACGCCGTTCCTGGCGCGCCTGTAGCTGGCGCTCAGACGAGCTATCCGCTGTTAATCTTTTCGCACGGGCGTGGCGGCTTTCGCCAGCACAACACCCTGCAGGTGGAGGAACTGGTCTCGCATGGCTATATCGTCGCGACCATCGACCATCCCTATGCGGCTAGCGCGGTGCGCTTCCCGGATGAGCGGCTGGCCACCTTCGACGGCCGGATGTTTGATCCAGAGCACCCCGGCCACGCCAGATTTTTGGATGGTGTGATCCCGTTCCTGGCTCAGGACGCCATCTTCACGCTCAACCGGCTGGCTGCCTTGAACGAGGCTGACCCAAACGGCCTCCTCACCGGACGTCTGGACATGCAGCGCGCCGGAATCTTTGGCTCCTCGTTAGGCGGCATCGTCAGCGCCGAAGCCTGCCTTCTGGAGCCTCGTCTACAGGCCTGCCTGGTGCAAGATGTGTTCATGCCAGCCGACGTCGTCGAGGCAGGTTTGCAGCAGCCGACCCTGTGGTTCAGCCGGGATAGAGGAACGATGCAGCTTGAAGGCTGGACCCAGGAGGATATCGACGAGACAGAGAGTACGATCCGGACCACCTTTGAGAACAGCCACGCCGATCGCTACCTGGTCCTCGTGCCGGGTATGTTCCACAATGAGTTCTCCGATGCTGCACTTCTGGCGTGGCCCCCGCTAGCCAGAAAATTGGGCCTCATCGGTACAATCGACTCCCGGCGGGCCCAACAGATCACCATCGATTTTTCGCTCGCGTTCTTCGATCAACACCTGAAAGGCATACCTTCGGCGTTGCTCGATAACCCGACGGAACAATATCCAGAAGTGCTCTTTGAAGTGCGGCGTCCGTGATGCCCTGGCCGGCTCTTCCCGGCACAGATGCCGCCTCTGGCGCGCTTCCACCTCTTTCCGTATCATCATGACCCGGCGAGGGACGGATGACTGGAAAAGGTGATGTCTACAGAACTACTCGCAGTTGTTTTTGGTCTGGCTGCGGCCCTGGGATGGGGCGCAGGTGATTTCAGCGGGGGGCTGGCCAGCCGGCGCGGCGACGTCTACGTCGTCATCCTCATCTCGTAGCTCTTCAGCTTTGGCCTGCTTATTCTGCTGGCCCTGTTGTGGGGGGAAGCGCTCCCGGCCAGCGGCGATCTGCTGGTTGGGGGCGTGGCCGGCATCATCGGCGCCATCGGTCTGGTAACGCTCTATCGGGCGCTGGCGACCATGGCGATGGGGCTGGTGGCGCCGCTCACCGCCGTCGTCGCCGCCGGGCTGCCCGCCCCACAGCACTTCCTGGGCTTTGCCGCTGCCCTCGCCGGCGTCTGGTTCATCTCGCGCGGGAGCGAGCGGACCACCGGGCGGCCCGTCCGCCCGCGCGATCTCCTGCTGCCGCTGTTCGCCGGAGCGACATTTGGCCTCTTCTTCATTCTCATAGACCAGGTCAGTGACCGGGCTGTATACTGGCCGCTGGTAGCGGCGCGCACCGCTTCGATAACGCTGATCGCGGCCACCATTCTGGCCAACCCGGGGCGAGTGCGCCCGGCCGGCGCGCCGCCCCTTTCCCGGCAGCTACCGCTCCTCGCGCTCACCGGCGCGCACTATCCGGCGAATAACCAAGGAGTTGGTCGATGCGGCCCAGATAGGTAGTACGATCAATATTAACGGTCACACGTTCCCGTATCGGCCTGCAGCTGTTTTCGCCGGGCGTGGCGCAATATCACAGCGAGGCGGGAACTACGTTATGCTGGCTTCCAACCTGATTAACGGGCTCCTTGGTGCAACGGACGTGCCTGGCGGACTGACAGGAGAGAGCTTTAATCCTCTGCTGGGACCAGGTGCAGATGGCACGGTTGAGCCCAATCCGCGACTCGTTCCGCAGACATCGGACTGGGTGCGAACTCCATTCGAAGTGCCGGTTCAGCATCTCGATCTGAGCGAGTTCTACCCGCACAAACACTGCACTCCCTTCGTCGCCTGGCGGGTGATAACTAACCCAGAGAAATACCATATAGACTACAAACCCAAGGCGATGATGATTTTCGGGGCAAATCCGATCACCAATAACGTCAATGCCGAGGAAGTGATCGCCGCCTTCAAGGAATTCCCGTTCTTCGTCTCCATCGCGTACCATCTGGACGAACCAACCCAATTCGCTGACATCGTCCTGGCCGAGTCGGCCAACATGGAGCGGTTGAACTTTATTGAATATCAAGCTTGCGGGCCGGAGGCGGGCCGGCGTGGTCTAAGAGGCCTGAACTTCAAGCATCCGGTCATTGCCCCACTCTACGACACACGAGATGCCAACTCAATTCTTCTGGAGCTGAGCAACCGGCTGGGTATTCATCCTGCTGCCAATGGCATGATGAACGGCATGCTTCGGCTAGCAGAGACACCATTCGCCCTTGAGCCGCCCAAGCAGTATAGCTGGGAGGAAATCGTCGATCGGGTCCTTAAAGCCCGTTTTGGCGAAGATAAGGGGATTGAGTACTTTAAGGAACATGGGGCAGCCTGGACCGGCCAATGGCTGCCGGAGGAGCAAACCTACAACTACTTCTACTTCCCAGATGGCCAAACCCGCCATCCAATCTACTGCGAACATCTTCAGGTTACGGGCCAAACGATGGAGGCCCAGTGCGCTGCCAACAACGTTACTGTACCCGGCTGGGATATGGACAAGTATCTGGCGTTCTTCCAGGCTTTGCCGACCTGGATACCCCATCCTGAACACGAAGCGCCGGCCGAGTTCGATCTCTACGCCGTGAACTGGAAGATTGGCACCCGGGCATTTGGTATGGGCGGTTTCGAGGAGCTTGCCCAGATCCGGGAAGTGCAACTGAGACAGAGTCTCGACGTCAATTCTATCCTGGTCAACAGGGCTACTGCGCGCGACAAAGGCCTTAAGGACGGGGACGAAGTACTCTGTGAATCCCAGTACGGTGGACAGCAGAGAGGCTTCGTTCTGACGACCGAATTGCTTCATCCCAAGACTGTCGGATTCCCCGGCAACTTTGGCCGGACCGCGATGTTCATGGGGCCGCAGGCCAGGGAAGGAGTTAATTACAACCAGCTTCTGAGCGCCAGAGACGGCGAGTTTGACCCTGTGATCGGCGGCGTCGAGATCACCGCAGCCGTGCGGCTGACCAAGATTTAGGAGGGCGAGATGCGATATGCAATGGTACTTGACCTGAGCCGCTGTGTAGGCTGTAACGCCTGCACACTGGCCTGCAAACAGGAAAACGGAACAGGACCGGGTATCTTCTTCACCCGCGTGCTGCTTTCGGAGACGGGCGCCTATCCCAATGCACGGATGACCTACCTGCCCGTTCTGTGCAACCACTGCGCGGAGGCGCCGTGTGTGGAGGTCTGCCCGACGGGGGCGACGGTGCAGTACGCCAACGGCATCGTCACGGTGGACGCCGAGAAGTGCGTCGGCTGCCGCTACTGCATGCTGGCCTGCCCGTATGATGCCCGCAGCTTCCACTTCGGCCAGCCAGAAGGCTACTTCCCCGACAAGGGGCTGACCCCCTACGAGGCGCTGCGCTACGCCGAGCACAAAGCCGGCGCGATCAGCAAGTGCGACTTCTGCCTGGACCGCCTCGAGGACGGGCTGGAGCCAGCCTGCGTGCAGACCTGCCCCGCGCGGGCGCGCATCTTCGGCGACCTGGACGACCCGACCAGCGAGGTCGCCCAGCTGGTCGTGCAGAAGGGCGCCAGGCCCCTGCATCCCGAGCTGGGGACCGAGCCCTCGGTCTTCTACATCAACGGATAGGAGAGAGCAGCGATGACGACGACAACTGTAAAACCAACGGAAAGGGCCAGCGCGCCGCTGCCCACAGGCGGCGGCGCTGCTGGCCGGGCTCTACCTCCTCCTGCGCCACCTGACCCATCTGCAGGAAGCCTGAGCGCTGGCTAAGGCTGCGGACGGGCGCCTGCCCACCGCGGCCGGGTAAGGGACAAACAACAAACGATAACGGGAGGCCGCGCGTCTCAGCGCCCGGCCTCCCGTTGCTGTTTGTAGGCATTACTACTCTTCAACGAGGCCCGCCCGCAATTCGGGTAGCGGTGAAGAAATGCTGCAAGAAGTGTGGCATTCAGGAGCCGAAGAGAGCATACTGGGCGAAGGTGAATAGAGCTGCGGGTTCATCCCGCTAGAAGGAGCGTTGCTGTGAGAAACGTGATCTACTCGATGAATGTGTCGCTGGACGGCTACGTGGAAGACGCGAGCGGCAGCCTCGACTGGGCGTTGGTGGACGAAGAAATACACCAGTTCTTCAACGATCAGGAGCAATCGTTCGACGTTACTCTGTACGGGCGGCGTCTGTACGAGACCATGCATCCCTACTGGTCCACCGCCGAACAGGAGCCTGATTTGCGAGAAGTGGAGAAGGAATACGCGCGTATCTGGAACAGCATCCCGAAGATCGTTTTTTCGCGCACGCTGGATCACGTCGAGGGCAACGCGACGCTAAAGCGGGATGGCCTGATCGAAGAAGTGACGCGGCTGAGAGCAGAGCCCGGCGGGTCGATCAGCGTGGGCGGCCCCACGCTCGCCGCAGGGCTAATTGAGGCGGGCCTGATCGACGAGTTTCGCCCTGTCATTCACCCCGTGGTGCTCGGCGGCGGCAAGCCCTTTTTGCCGAGCCTGGACACACCCATCAAGCTGAAGCTCCTGGAGAGCCGCCGCTTTGCCAGCGGAGCAACCTATCTGCGCTACGCCCGGGCGGATTAACCCAACCAGGCGCCACGAGACCCCTGTGATGAAGCCGGCTGGCTTGTGCGATAGAATGGCAGGAGCGGCTGATTGGAGGTGCTGTGACTGATCGTATGCGCGTGACGCTGGAAATCGGACCGAAAGGCAAAAGGGTGGTGGCGGTGGCCCCTGACTGGCCCGGCCTCGAGCGCGGGGCGAAGAGCGAGGAGGAGGCAGTCGAAAGGCTACGCGTCTATATGCCGCGCTACGCACGGGTGGCGGAGCTGGCTGGAATGCACGCGGCGTTTGACGCCAACCAGCATGTCGACGTGGTCGAGCAGTATCCGGGAACGGGCTCAACGGACTTCTGGGGCATCTCGTTCGGGTTGTCAAGCTTCGACCGGCAAGGCATGTCGGCTGACGAGCTGGAACGCGAGCTGATACTGATGCGGGCGTGCTGGGCGTTCTTCGACGAGGTGCGCGGGCGGGTGTCGGCCGAGATGCAGAAGGGGCCGCGTGGGGGAGGGCGAGACCGGGACCAGATCGTCGGGCATACGTTTGTCTCCGAGCTGGATTGGGCCAAGCGGATCGGCGTGCGCACCCCTCGAGAGGCGATGTTGACGGACGAGGGGCTGAAAGCGCATCGGGAGGCCTATTGCCAGGCCATACGGGACTACCACGCAGAGGGCAAGCCGGCCGGCAAGATTTCGAAATGGCCGCTCCGGTACCTGATCCGGCACACCGCTTTTCACACTCTGGACCACGCCTGGGAGATGGAAGACAAGGACCTGACGGCCAAAGACGGGTGAAGGGAAAGTCAGACACTGGCATTCTCACTCATCGCTTACCGGTGTAGTGTCTCGATAAGGTGGTTGCCTTGATGGCTCCGCGCCCGACGGGTACGCTCACCTTCCTCTATACCGACATCGTGGGCAGCACGAAGCTGGCCCGAGATTATCCGGGCGCATGGCCCGAGATTCTGGCGCGCCATGACGCCCTCTTGCAGGGGGCGATTACCGGCCACAACGGGCATATCTTCCGCACGGTCGGCGACGAGTTCAATGCGGCTTTCGAAATGCCGCTGGACGCCCTGGCGGCTGCCGTCGCAGCACAGATCGCCTTGCACAGAGAAGCGTGGGGGGAGGCCGGGGCGCTCCGCGTGCGCATGGCGCTGCATTCAGGGCCGGCCACGCGGCGCGGCAGTGGATATGAGGCTTACCTGACGCTCAGCCACGCGAAGCGCCTGGTATCCGCGGCCTGCGGGGGCCAGATTCTGCTCTCAGAAGCGACCGAAGCGCTGCTGCGCGAGCAGCTGCCAGCAGGCGTCAGCTTGCGAGACCTTGGCCGGCACCGCCTGAAGGATTTTGAGCAGGCCGAGCATATCTTTCAAGTGGTTACGCCGGATCTGCCGGCCGAATTTCCGCCGCTCACGTCGCTGGACGTGACCCCGAACAATCTGCCGGCGAAACTGACCAGTTTCGTCGGGCGCGCGAAAGAGCTAGGCGATGTGAGGCAATTGCTTTCTGAGGAGCGTCTGCTGACGCTGACGGGCCCGGGCGGCAGCGGCAAGACCCGGCTGGCCCTGCAGGCTGCCGCCGAGATGATGGCTCATTTTCCCGACGGGGTGTTTTTCGTCGCTCTGGCGCCTATCAGCGATTCTGGGCTCGTCGCTTCGACCATCGCGCAAACGTTGGGCATCACGGAGAGCCCCAGGCGGCCCATTTTTGAGCGTCTCAAGGAGCACCTGCGCACAAAATCGTTGTTGCTGGTGCTGGACAACTTTGAGCAGGTCATCGCGGCAGCGCCGCGCGTCGCCGAGCTGTTAGTGACCTGCCCTGAGTTAAAGCTCTTGGTCACCAGCCGCGAAGCACTGCACCTGAGCGGCGAGCGCGAGTATCCGGTGCCGCCGCTGCCGCTGCCGGACCTCAGCGAACCGCCGTCGCCGGAGTCCCTCGCGCACTATGCCGCGGTCGAGCTGTTCATCCAGCGAGCGAACGCGGTCAGGCCCGATTTCAGGATCACAGAGGATACAGCCCCGGCCATTGCCGAGATCTGTTACCGGCTGGACGGTCTGCCGCTGGCTATCGAGCTGGCGGCAGCGCGCATCAAGTTACTGCCGCCACGCGCCATGCTCGCCCGCCTGGAAAAGCGTCTGGATTTTCTGACGGGCGGCGCGCGCGATAAGCCGGCTCGCCAGCAGACCCTGCGCGATACGATTGCCTGGAGTTATGACCTGCTGACCGAAGAGGAACAGCGGTTATTCCGGCGGCTCTCCGTCTTTGTCGGCGGTTTTACGGTCCATGCGGCCGAGGCGGTGGCCGGGGATCATCCGGCTGACGGCTCTGTACTGGACTCATTGGGATCGCTGCTGGACAAGAGCTTGCTGCTAGCGGCCGAGGGCGCGAACGACGAGCCGCGTTTTGCGATGTTGGCCACCCTGCGCGAGTTTGGTCTGGAGCAGCTGGCGGCGAGTGGCGAACAGAAGACGATCCAGGAGCGACATGCGCGCTTTTTCCTGGCGCTGGCCGAGCAAGCTGAAGCAAGGCTGGAGAGCGCAGGGCAGGTCGAGTGGATGAACGGCATGGAGCAGGAGCACGACAACCTGCGCGCGGCGCTCGAGTGGAGCAAGACAGCAGCAGGCGCCGCCGAGATCTGTTGGCGATTGGCCGGTGCGCTGGGATCCTTCTGGGAAGTACGGGGCCATTACAGCGAGGGGCGCGAGCGGCTGGCTGCCATCCTGGCCAAGGATGCCGCCCAGGGACGCACGGCGGCCCGCGCCAGACTGCTCGCCAGGGCGGCAGAGCTTGCCTACCGGCAAAGCGATTATGCGGCGACTATCTCCTTTGCCGAAGAGTGCCTGGCCATTTACCGCGAGGTTGGGAACAAGCAAGGTATGGCTTCAGCGCTCATCAAGCTGGGCAATGCCGCGACGGAGATGGGCGACTATGACGCCGCGTCACGCTTTCTGGAAGAGGCGCTGACGATCTGGCGCGAGCTGGAGGACAAACATGGCACCGCCCGCGCCCTGATCAGTTTGGGGTGGGCCGCCCTGCGGCCCGGCGATTATCCGCTGGCGGAGGCGAGGCTGGCGGAAGCGCTGGCCATATCCCGCGAACTCGGGGATACGAGGAGTATCGGCTTTGAGCTTTCTGGCCTGGGTGAGGTGGCCTTGCGCCAGGATGAAACCGTGCGGGCGACGCGGCTAGTGGAAGAAAGCCTGGCGCTGCGCAGGCAGCTGGGCAATAAGTGGGGCGTGGGCGTTTCGCTCGGCATCCTGGGCGCAATCGCCATACGCGAGGGGGATTGGGAGGGCGCGATGGCCCGGCTGAGCGAGAGCCTGGACGTTCGACGGGAGATTGGCGACCAGAGCGGCTGCGCCTGGTGCCTCGAACGGCTGGCAGAGGTCGCTATGGCACAGGAAGAGCTGGGGAAAGCGGTGCGCCTGTTCGGCGCCGGGGCAGCGCTGCGCGCATCCATCAGCTCCGTCATCGATCCGGTGGATCAACCTGAGTATGAAAGCAAGATCCGGTCTCTGCGGGCGGCCCTGGGCGAAGAGCGCTTTGCGGCGTTGTGGGATGAAGGGCAGGCGCTGACGCTGGAGCAGGCGGCCGCCTACGCGCTCGAGCGCGAGAGCTAAAAAAGGCCTGATTGGCCCGCGGCCAGCGGTTGAGCAAGTTGGCCACGAACGCGCCGATGACGATGCCTTGCAAAGGACCGTTATCCCCTGGCGGTTAGCCAATCAGGGTTTCACTACCGTCTGCTGCCCGTATATGAAACATTGACCGGTGTCGCCTGTTCAGGCCAGCATTTTGGAAGCGAAACCGACCGAATACAACCCGCTGAAGCTCATCGGCGCGGTGCGCGCGGACGTGATCAACATGGCCAGGAGCTACTTCAAGATTTTTGGCAGCGAGGGCCGGGCATGAGCAAGGCTCTGATTTTCGACTGTGATGGTGTGCTCGGCGATACCGAGCGCGACGGTCATCTGGTGGCCTTTAATCGCATGTGGCGTGAAAACGGCGTCGACTGGCAGTGGACGCTGGAGCAATATGCCGAGAAGCTGAAAATCGGCGGCGGCAAGGAGCGTATGTTCAGCCTGGGCCAGGACGACGACTTCCGGGCCGTTTACGATGTACCTGCTTCGGAAGAGGAATGGTGGGCGACCGTCGCCGGGTGGCACAAACGCAAGAGCGAACTCTACAAGGAGCTCATTACTACCGGCGCCATCCCGGCCCGGCCCGGCGTCAAACGGTTGGCCGAGGCTGCCCTCGCGGCCGGCTGGACCCTGGTCGTCTGTTCCACGTCGGCGCTGTCCTCCGTACAGGCGGTGCTCAACCACGTCATGGGCGACGAAACGGCGGCCAGATTTGCCGGCGTCTTTGCCGGGGACATGGTCAAGGCCAAAAAACCTGCCCCCGATGTCTATAACCTGGCGGTCGAAAGGCTCGCCCTGGATCCGGCCGATTGTGTGGTCGTCGAGGATTCGCGCAACGGGCTGCTGGCCGCCGTGGCAGCCGGCATGAGCTGTATCGTCACCTTTAACCAGCTGACCCAGGGGGAGGATTTTAGCGAAGCTGCTATTGTCCTTTCCAGCCTGGGAGATCCCGGCGGTGAACAGGCGGTCGTGGTTCAGAACCGCACCAGCGCCAGCCCGCAAGGCTACTTCAGCCTTGACGACCTGGAGAAGGTACTGGAAAGCCGTCAAGCGTAGTCCAGGCTGAGCACAGGGGGAGTTTTTCATGAGGCGCTCCCCGTCTCCCTTATTGTCCCGCCTCATGACCGAAGGAGAGGATGATGACACAGTCCAGTCTCGAAACCATCGAATTCATTATCCGCACGATGAGCGAAGTGGCCCTGGCCAACAGGGCCTACTTCTGCGAGCTTGATGGCGTCGTCGGCGATGGTGACTTTGGCAACTCTCTGGCTACTGGCTTTGAGACCGTCACGGTTACCAAATGGGATGATCTCAACCGGACGAATCCCGGTAGCTTCCTCAAAGATGTTGCCCAGGCGTTTATGGGCAGCGTTGGCGGCGTGACCGGCTCGATCTGGGGAACCGCTTTTCTGCGGGCTGGCATCAAGGCCGGCGACAAAGAGGAGCTGACTGTGGATGATGCCCTGGAGATGGTTCGCTTCGCCATTGAAGGCATGAAAAAGCGCGGCAAAGCTAACCTGGGTGATAAAACCCTGCTCGATGCTTTTGTCCCCGCTACCGATGCTTTTGAGGAGGTTGTGCGGAATGGCGGCTCCCCGCTGGACGGCCTCAAGAGTGCCGCGCAGGTAGCCAGGCAGCAGACGGAGGTGATTAAGCCGTGGATCGCCAAGTGCGGTCGCGCCTCATACACCGGCGAACGCAGCTGCAATACCTATGATGCCGGTTCCATTGCGGTGGCCATGATGGCCGAAAAACTGGCCGACGTCTGGGAAGCCCAACCGCAAGTGTAACGCCTGCCTGCTGGGTCCCATCCCCGGCCGGCATCCGCCGCTGCTGCTGGCGTTTCAACCGGTGCCGGAGAGCACCGGCAATTCTCTGGTTAACTGACACCTGGAGGAACGTGCTATGTTTGATGCAAACGAAAACCCTCTTGAACGTCTGGCTGCAGCCCATCCTGACCTGGAAATCTGGTGGGACTCCTCGCCCCTGGTTTACACGAAGTGGGTACGGGCCATGCTTGAGGCAGCGCCGCCTGCCAGAAGGCCGGTCCTGGAGGAACAGCTTCAGCGTTTCTTTGACCCAGATGACCCGGCCGGCAGCCTGGTACGCGGCTGCACGACCAACCCCTCACTCTCGCTGGCTGCGATCAAGAGTGACCCCACGTTCTGGAACGAATGGCTTGACGACCTCATTCACTCCTACCCCGGCCTCGACGACAGGGAGCTGGCCTGGCTCACCTACAAAGAGGTAGTCAAGCGCGGCGCCGAAATCATGCTGCCCATCTGGGAGGCCTCGCACGGACGCTATGGCTGGATTTCGGGCCAGCTCGACCCGCGCCTGTTTACCGAAACAGACGTGATGGTGGCCGAGGCCGAAGAGTTGAGCGCGCTGCAACCCAACGTCATGATCAAGGTGCCCGGCAGTATGGAAGGTATGGAGGTGCTGGAAGCGCTGGCGGCAAGAGGCATCTCCACCAACACAACCGTCTGTTTTACCCTGCCCCAGATTCTGGCATCGGCCAGGGCCACGGCCAAAGGCGTGAACCTGGTCCAGAAGGGATCCTACTATCTGCCTGAGTCGGTCGATCAGCACAGGTGGCGGGCGGTGATCACGATGATGGTTGGCCGGCTCACCGAAAACGAGGCGCTGGACATCCAGGCTCGGCGCCAGGGCATTGAGCTGAGCTGGCAGGACAAGCACTGGTTAGGGATTGCCATCTTCCAGCGGGCTTACCGCCTGCTCAAAGCCGAAGGTTATCCCAGCAAGATGTTGGCCTGCTCCATGCGCCAGGGACCACTGGTCGCCGGCAAGTCAAGATTCTGGGATCTCGAAAAGCTGGCCGGAGAAGTGGTCTTTACCTGTCCGCCCTACGTCCTGGAACCCATGTTTGCCGTGGGCGACGATCTGGTCTTCGAAGATATCGAGGCGGTGCAGGTTCCCGAACACGTCCTGGCTAAGCTCCTGCAGATTCCCTACGCCCTTCAGGCTTACGAGCCGAATGGGATGTGGCTGGAGCAGTTTAACGTCCACCCAGCGACCCTCGATACCGTCGCCAGTTTCAGCAAGGCGATGACCGGGTTGGAAGACTATGTGAGCAAGCGAGCAGTGGCTGTCAGAGGAGGAGAACGCATGGTAGCTTGAACCCTGACCATGAACATTGATCGGGGGGAACGGGCTTCGGAACGAGAAATGACTGAACAACTAAGGATCTGATGGCCGTACGGACTAGGAGGTTCTTGCGATGAAGAAATTGATGAACGACCCCAAGCAGTTTGTTCCCGAGATGATGAAAGGCATCGAGGCCGCTAATCCCGGCAAAATCAAGTGGGTGCCCGAGTACAACCTGATCATGCGCGCCGACGCCCCGAACCCGAACAAGGTCTCCATTATCCAGGGATCTGGCTCCGGTCACGAGCCAGCCCATATCATGGTTGTCGGCAAGGGCATGCTCGACGGCGCTTGCCCGGGGGACGTCTTTGCTGCCCCGCCGATGGGCAATGTCGTTGAGTCGTCCAAGCTGCTCAACTCCCCGATGGGCATCCTGCACATCGTCAACAACTACAGCGGCGACCGGATGTCGTTTGAGACGGCGGCCGAGATGCTCGACGCCGAAGATCTCCTCGTCAAGACGATCTACGTCGACGACGATGTGGCTGTTCAGGACAGCACCTATACCGTGGGTCGCCGTGGCGTGGCGGGCAACTTCTTCGTGATCAAGGCTGTGGGCGCCGCCTCCGAAGATGGCGCCACGCTGGACGAGCTGGTTGAGCTGGGCAACAAGGTCAACTCCATGACGCGCTCCATGGGTATGGCGCTCACCGGCTGCACGCCGCCGGCCAAGGGACAGCCTATCTTCACCCTGGAGGAAAATGAAATCGAGATGGGTGTCGGCATCCATGGCGAGCCTGGCCGCGCACGGAAGGAGCTCGTCAGCGCCAACGAAATCGTCGCGGAAATGGTGGAGGCGATCCTGACTGACCGCAAGCCGATCTTTGACGAGGACGGCAACCGCACGGGCACGGCTGACCCGGTCTTCAACAGCGGCGATGAGGTCGCCCTGATGGTCAACGGCCTGGGCGGCACGCCCATCTCGGAACTCTATATCGTCTACGGCATCGCCCACGACCTGCTTGAAGAGCGGGGGATCAAGGTCTGGCGCAGCTATGTTGGCGAATACTGCACGTCGCTGGAGATGGCGGGTATGTCCATCACGCTGTGCAAAGTGGACGACGAGCTGAAGAAGCTCTTCACGGCCCCGGCCGAGATTCCGATTCGCGTCTTCTAGGCGTATTTCGGGCCTCCGGCCTGTCATTGCCTTCGTGCGGCTACCCGAAACAAGAAGATTTGTTGAGGGTCCGGTCGCACGAAGGCATTTTTTATGGTCAATATGGATGGTTGCAGCGTGCGTAGCCCCAGAAGCTTCCCGCTTTAGCATGGCGACTCCGACTCGTCAGTAATCTCTCGTATCGGCTGCAGGGAACTGGCCAAAACACGCGAACCTACAGAAGGTTGTTTCGGGGCACAGCCTGCGCTATACTGCCGGCATGCTACACGTGATCGGAGCAGGATTTGGCCGCGCCGGTACCGGATGAACCTTTTCCCAGGCTGAATGAACGGGCCGCTTTCCAAGCCTCGACCCCTGAATGGGCCAAAAGGAAAAAAGAGGAAAAGAAAAAGGCGGAGACATCTGCTGGAAGAGGCTGAACGCTTCCGCGAGGGGAGCTTTCATGACGCTTGCCGACCAGGGGGCGCACGTGACAGACCGGCCTTAGGCCAGCCCGGACTGGCTTCCCTTAACGACAGGCAGATCCAGAACACGAAGCCGCCTGCGCATTCTGAGAATAGGCGATTATAGGGGCTCGAATAGCCTTGACAGACACCGTTCATGGGGATATAGTTCGAAAAGATTTGAACTAATTACGGGAGTCCAAGATGGATATCGCCCCTCCACCCACAGACATTGAGCTGCTTGGCCAGCGGCTGAAGCTGCTGGCCAACCCCAAAAGGCTGCAGATCCTCCACCTGCTCATGGAAGGCGTGCAGTGCAACTGCGAGCTGGGCGACGCGCTGGAGATGGCGCCGAACCTCATCTCGCACCACCTGGGCCTGCTGCGCGACGCGGGGCTGGTCGACGTGGAGCGCGACGCCGTGGACGCGCGCTGGCTGTATTACTCGCTGAACGAGGAAGCGCTGGCGGCGCTGAACGCCGCCTACAGCGCCTTTTTCGATCCGGCGCGTATCAAGCCCCGGCGTCCGACTTGCGGGCCGGGCAGCAGCGTGGTCTCTCTCGCCAATATCGCCCTGGAGAGAGCCTGACGTTCAGGGCCTGAGATTCAGGGCTGAGTCTTTTTTTCCAAAGTAGTTCGAAAGAGTTTGAACCGTTATGATGCAATCCATTTCCCTGATGAGTCTGCCGGAAGCAAGCGCAGACACAGCGGCTGAGGTCGCCTTTTTTGACCCGCCCATGTGCTGCCCCACGGGGCTGTGCGGCCCGGCGCTGGACCAGACGCTGCTGGACGTGAACGAGATGATCCTGGCCCTGCAGGCGCTGGGCATCCGCGTGGCGCGCTACCAGATGACCAGCCACCCGCAGCAGTTCATCAACAACGGCGAGGTTATGCGCCTCGTGCGCGAGCAGCAGATGGCCGCCGTGTGGGGCGCGACGGCCGCGCTGGCTCTGGTAAGTTTGCTCGCCCGGCCGCATGGGAGAGCCCGGCCAATACCACAGCTGGAGGCAGAGTAGAGAGGCCGCTGCAGGCGGCCCCTCATGTCCATTACAAATCAGGTATCGCCTGGATAACAGCACAGGGGCCCGCTTCTAAGCCGCCGCGCTCCACCCTTCTGAGCGCCCCGGCTGGCGCGCTTCCGCCGGTTTCCGTATGATCAGGGCCGACGCGGAAAGTGTGACTGGATTAGGCGATGACTACAGAGCTACTGGCAGTTGTATTTGGTCTGGCTGCGGCCCTGGGATGGGGCGCAGGGGATTTCAGCGGCGGGCTGGCCAGCCGGCGCGGTGATGTCTACCTCGTCATCCTCGTCTCGCAGCTTTTCAGTATCGTGCTGCTCATCCTGCTGGCCCTGCTGTGGGGCGAGCCGATTCCGGCGGGCGGCGACCTGCTCGTGGGCGGCTTGGCCGGTATCATCGGCGCCATCGGGCTGGTGACGCTCTACCGGGCGCTGGCGACTATGGCGATGGGGCTGGTCGCGCCGGTGACGGCCGTCGTCGCCGCCGGGCTGCCGGTGATCGTCGCCGCCTTTACGGAGGGGCTGCCGGCCCCGCAGCAGTTCCTGGGCTTTGCCGCTGCCCTGGCCGGCGTCTGGTTCATCTCGCGCGGGAGCGAGCGGGCTACAGGGCGGGCCATCCGCCCGCGCGATCTCCTGCTTCCGCTCTTCGCAGGCGCAACGTTTGGCCTCTTCTTCATCCTGATAGACCAGGTCAGCGACCGGGCCGTCTACTGGCCGCTGGTGGCGGCGCGCACCGCTTCGATCACGCTGATCACGGCGACTATCCTGGCTAATCCGCGGCGGACGCGCGCCCCGGCCGGCTCGCCGCCCCTTTCTCGCCAGATGCCGCTTCTGGCGCTCGTCGGCGTGCTGGAGACGTCGGGCAACGTCTTTTTTGCCCTGGCTACCTCGGCGGGCCGGCTGGACATTGCCTCGGTGCTGGCTTCGCTCTACCCGGCCGGCACGGTGCTGCTGGCCTGGCTGGTGCTGAAAGAGCGGCTGGCTCCCCGCCAGTGGGCCGGCGTCGCCGCCTCCCTTCTGGCGATCGTCCTGATCGCCCTCTAAATGGCGCCCGCGCCCGGTCCGTTTCGTTGGCAATCCTGCCGCCACGGACTATACTTTGCCCGCGTTTTGTGTGAGAGGCCGTCGCGTCCATGCCAGCATTGCTACCCCCGGCGGCAGTGGTGTTCGATAAAGGAGAAGGAGATATGAAGAGCACACGTATCCTGGGCCTACTGGTCCTGCTACTGGCGTTGGCGCTGGTAGCGTGCGGCGGAAACGGCGGCAATGCCGACGAGCCTGCCGATGTCAACAATACGGGGGGAGATGCCGGCGATGCGCCGGCCGAAGAGGGCGCGCTGCCCGACCTGGGCGGCCAGGAAGTGACCGTCGCCGTGGAGAACGCCTACCTGCCGTTCAACTACTATGACCCGGCGACGGGCGAGCCGGCCGGGTGGGATTACGAGGTCTGGAACGAGATCTGCCGCCGGCTGAACTGCGTCGCCAATTACGTGGAGACCGGCTGGGAAGGGATGATCCAGGCCGTGGCCGACGGGCAGTTTGACGCCGCCGCCGACGGTATCACCATCACCGAAGAGCGGGACGAGATCGTGGACTTCTCCGTTGGCTACATCAGCATTGAGCAGCGTCTGCTCGTGCGCGCCGACGAAGACCGCATCGAGAGCATTCAGGACATTGTGGACAACGCCGATCTGGTGCTGGGCACGCAGTCAGGCACGACCAACTACGAGACCGCATTGCAGTTCCTGCCAGAGGACCGCATCCAGGCGTTCGATACGTTCCCGTTTGCCGTGCAATCGCTCATCGCCGGCGACATTGACGCGGTGATCATCGACGAGGTGGCCGGCCTGGGCTACCAGGGCGAGAACGCCGAGGCGCTGAAGCTCGTCGGGCCGTCGATGTCCAGCGACGAACTGGGCTTCGCCTTCCCGAATGGCAGCGAGCTGGTGGAGCCAGTCAACGAGGCGCTGCGCGCCATGGTGTCTGACGGTTTCTTCGACGAGGTCAATCCCCGGTACTTCGGGCCGGAGTTCACCATTACCTACGAAGACCTGGAGTAACGTGATTGCAGCGGGTGAGTAAAGGAGAGAAGCGCTGGCAGCCGGCCGGCGCTTCTTTCTATATTCTCGATCCGCTGTGGACAATCTGAGGAGGGGTTATGATTGAACAAATAGAGCTGGAAAACCTTCCCCAGTCGGCGCTGGCCCAGGACCGGCAGAGCAGCTTTGACCGCTTCCCCTGGTGGCTGCTGGCCCTTATCGGCTTCCTCGTCGCCATGGCTGTCACCATCTGGCAGAGCGAATCCTATAGTGAATCGTTCGACTTTATAATTTCCGGCATCCGCCTGACGATGTACACGACACTGGTTGCCTTTGGGGTGGCTCTGCTCATCGGGCTGTTCGTCGGACTGGGCCGTATCAGCCATAACGTCGTCATCCGCAACCTGGCGATTACCTACGTCGAATTTGTCCGTGGCGTGCCGACCCTTGTCCTTATCTTTACGGTGGCTCTTGTGCTGGTGCCAGCCGTGTCGGGGCCGCTGGGCGTGGACAACAGGCTCGTCTCGGGGAACACGCGCGCTATTGTCGCCCTGGCGGTTATCTATGGCGCCTTTCTGGCCGAGATTTTCCGCGCCGGCATCGAGTCGATCCCGCCCGGCCAGATGGAGGCGGCGCGCTCGCTAGGTATGAGCTACGTCCAGTCCATGCGCTTCATCATTCTGCCCCAGGCCATCCGTAATATTTCGCCCGCGCTGGGCAACGACTTTATTGCCATGCTCAAGGACTCGTCGCTTGTCTCGGTGCTGGCCGTACACGACCTGACACATCGAGCGCGGCTCTATTCCGGCAGCACGTTTCGCTTCCGCGAGTCGTTTCTGGTGCTGACCTTTACGTACCTGACGCTGACGCTGATACTCAGCCTGTTGCTGCGCTGGTACGAGCGGCGTATCCGCAAGGAATAAGGCCCCATGACCCACGAGATGATCGTCATCAATAATCTGCACAAATATTTCGGCCG
>JAAYYY010000214.1 GCA_012515125.1 Chloroflexota bacterium | reverse complement strand
TCGCGTCCGCGGGAACAGGCGCGGGCAGGGAAAAGGCCATCCAGCCACGGCTGGCGGAGTCAAAGAAAGCTGCCAGCGGAAGCGTCTGCTCCATGCCTGCTTCAACGGCCGGCGCGTCAGCAGGCGTGCGCACCTGCCAGCTCTCGCCGCCGTCAGCGGTGAACAGCACCTGCTCGGCCGGGTCGCCCTCGACCTGGCCCAGGGCCCAGCCGTTCGTCGCGTCGATCATGAATAGCTCGCGAAGCTGCACGGGGACGCCGGCGTCGCCCGAGGGCGTCGGGGTTGCCGCGCCCTCGCGCACGAAGTTCAGCACGCCCTGCCCGCCATCATAAGTGATAGTCAGATTGTCGCCCTCAAGGGCCAAGGTCGAGGCCGAACCGAGCGCCGCCAGGAAGCGGCTTTCCTGCTCATTCAGCGCGTCGTCGGTGCAGGCCATGAGCGTGCTGACAATCTCGCCGAAGGTGATGTTGTCACCGTCAGTCTGGTAGCTGCCCCCGTAGGAGTTGCAGCCGCCAGAGCCGCCGGCCTGCCCTGCGGCGTCAAAGGTCAGGGTGACTTCGCTGCCGGGGACGACAGGCTCTTCTGCGCCGGCCGGGCCAAAGGAGACCAGGGTCCAGGCAGTGCCGGCGAGCACGCTCGTATCGCCTTCAGGGGTTGGGGTCGCCGGCTCTGCCGTTTCGGCCGGCTCGGTGGTGGGTTCAGTGGTCGCGGTCGGCGCAGCAGTCGGTTCGACGGTCGGCTCAGTGGTCTCGGCCGGGGGCGCTGTCGTGCCCGTCGCCGCGGGCGGCTCTCCACCCGTGCCCGGCGTACAGCTTGCCAGTGCCACAGCTGTGAAGACAAGAATTGTCATGAGAATCAGGTTTTTCAGACGCATGGTTACCTCCACGTCAGTTGAGAACATCGTCTGTGATAGGCAGGCAGCATAAACAAGCAGGGTACCTGCCTCCCATCATAGACGCGTTGGAAACGCGATTTGTTCCCCGCCGCCCTCTTAACGAGGCCTAAGCAGGGCTGTGCTCCGGTTGCCCCCCAAGGCAGGTGGGCTACAATCAGAGAGTATTTGTGAAAGGATGCACGGCCTGGAGATTCATCGTTGAACCGTCCGCTACCTTTGCGCTTCTACTTGTTTGTCGCCATGCTCAGCCTCCTGCTGCTGGTAGCCTGCCGGCAGGAGCCGGAATTCCGGGGCACGCTGCTGTCCGATCCTGCGCCGGCTCCCGACTTCACGCTAACCGGCGCCGGCGGTCGCCCGGTCTCCCTCTCTGACTTTGCCGGGAAGGTCGTCCTGATCTACTTCGGCTACACCTTTTGCCCCGACGTCTGCCCGCTGACGATGTCCGACCTGCGCCGCGTGCAGGAGGAAGTAGGCGACGAAGGGCTGCAGGTTCTGTTCATCACCGTCGATCCGCAGCGGGACACGCCGGAGATTGCCCATGCCTACGCCAGCGGCTTCCACCCCACTTTCGCCGGTCTCTCCGGCACGCCGGAGGAGATAGCGACCGTCGCCGCCGATTGGGGCGTCTTCTACGAGGCGGGCGAGCCGGACGCGAGCGGCAACTACCCGGTCGATCACACGGCGCGCGTCTTTGCCGTGGACCCGGCCGGCCGCTATCGTCTCTCCTACGCTTTCGAGACGCCGCCCGAGGATATCGTCGCCGACGTGCGACTCTTGCTGGAGGAATAGGGTGGCTGTGCAGCGCGTTGGCTTGCTTCTGTTCTTTGTGGTGGGCGCGCTGCTGGCGGGCTGCGGCGGCAACAGCGGCGGCATCGAAGCCAGCGGTGTCTGGGGGCGCGAATCCCCCAGCATGGCGCAGAACGGCGCCTTCTACCTGGAGCTGCGCAACAACGGGGACGCCGACGACGCGCTGGTTGCCGTGCAGACGACGGCCTGTAGCCAGGTGGAGCTACATGAATCGTCGATGGACGACCACGACGTGATGAGCATGGACCCCGTCGAAGGGGGGCGTATCCCCCTGCCGGCCGGCGAAACGATCTCGCTGGAGCCGGGCGGCCTGCACGTTATGTGTCTCGGCGTCGTCGAACCGTTCGTGTCAGGCGAACGGATCCCTCTGGTGCTGCACTTTGAGCAGCACGAGCCACTGGAGGTCGAGGCCGAAATCCGGCGTGATGCACCCTAGGAAGGACCAACCATGAAACTGAAGCTGACACTCCTTCTGCTCATTGCGGCGCTGGCCCTCGCCGGCTGCGCGCGCGCCAGCGACCAGATCGCCGGCGGCGATGTGGCCATCACGCTGGCGACGCAGCCCGACCCGGCCGTCGTCGGGGATGCAACCCTGATCATCACCCTGGCGGACGCAGACGGCAATCCTATCGAAGATGCGGCGCTCAACGTGAAAGGGGATATGAACCACGCCGGCATGGTCCCGGTGCTGGCCGAGGCGAGCGGCGGTCCGGCCGGCGTCTACGATCTGCCCTTCGAGTGGACAATGCCCGGCGACTGGATTGTCACCGTCGAAGCGACCCTGCCCGACGGCAGCACCGCCGTCGAGCGCTTCGAGCTGAGCGTCGAGTCGGGCTAACTGCCGTGCACCTCTCGACCCCGTCGCCCGCGGGCCGGCCCGCGCCACGGACGAACCTGCTGCGCTGGCCGGTGCTCCGCCGGCTGGCACGCGCGCCCCGCGGCCGGCTGCTGCTGCAAATCCCCCTGCTTTTGTGGGCGCTGCTGGTCCTCTACGACGGCTTCACCGGCCCGCAGGTGGCCCCGGAGAACATTGCCACGGTCTCCGTCTGGCTCCATTACCGGGGCATCGTCGTCCTCGTCCTGCTGCTGTTCGGCAACCTCTTCTGCATGGCCTGTCCGTTTGCCCTGCCGCGCTCGCTGGCCCACCGGCTGAGCCTGCGCGGCTGGCGCTGGCCCCGGCGTCTGCGCAACAAGTGGGTCGCGATCGGCGCCTTTGCCCTCCTCCTGCTGCTCTACGAGTGGCTTGACCTCTGGGCCAGCCCCTGGCTCACCGCCTGGGTGACCGTCGCGTATTTCGTCGCCGCCTTCGCCCTGGAAGCGCTTTTTGAGGAGAGCGCCTTCTGTAAGTACGTCTGTCCTCTGGGCAGCTTCAACTTCCTGAGCAGTACGATCAGCCCCATGCAGATCACGGTGCAGGATAGCGACATCTGCCGCACCTGCCCCGGCAAGGAGTGCGTTAACGGCAGCGCCGCCGTGCCGGGCTGCGGCACGCTGCTCTTCCCGCCGCAGCTGACGAGCAACATGGATTGCGTCTTCTGTCTGGATTGCGCCCGCGCCTGCCCCTACGAGAACGTTGCCCTTGTCCCGCGCTCTCCGCTGGCCGAGCTGAGCGATCCCGGCGCGTGGCCGCTGCGCTGGGACCTCGGCCTGCTCGCCCTGGTCTTTGCCTTCGCCGCGCTGAGCAACGCCTTTGGCATGGCGCCCCCCTTTTACGACCTGCTGGAGAGGCTGGGCGCGATGCCCATCGGCCTGCGCCTTGTCCTCATCTTCGGCGCACTTAATCTGCTCTTACCGGCGGCGACGGGGTTGGGGGTAGCCGCCCTGAGCCGGGCTATCTCCGGCAGCCGCGAGCTATTGCGCCACAACTTCGGCCGCTACGCGCCCACCGCCCTGCCCCTCGCCTTCGCCATCTGGCTGGCCCATTACGGCTTCCACTTTGCCACCGGCGCGCTGGCCCTCATTCCGGTGATGCACGCCTTCCTGCAGGACCACGGGCTCGCCCTCGCCGGCCGGCCGGATTGGACGATGAGCGCGATCCTGCCCTTCTCCTGGCTGCTGCCGCTGCAGGTGATCGCCACGCTGCTCGGGCTGGCGG
Organism: Chloroflexota bacterium; assembly: GCA_012515125.1. Taxonomy (GTDB): domain Bacteria; phylum Chloroflexota; class Anaerolineae; order Promineifilales; family Promineifilaceae; genus JAAYYY01. Next base: position 1,144 of record JAAYYY010000214.1, on the reverse strand, counting down.
GCAGCCTCTACGCGCTCGACCGCCGCGCCGGGCGAACGGCAGCGCCGCCCAGCCGGACGGCGCTGCTGCCCTGGGCAATCCTCTGGCTTTTGCTGGCCTTCGCCGCCATCGCCATCTTCTCTCTGCCCATGGAGATGCGCGGCACCCGCTTTATGGATTAACCGGTCTCAGCCACTCTGGCCGGCGGGCGTGCCGCATTCCGCGCAGAATTTAGCGTTCGGCTGCAGCTTGGCGCCACATTCGGTGCAGTGGGCCGGCGCTTTCAGGCTCGCGCCGCACTCGGGGCAGAACTTGGCATTGGTCGCCAGCGGCGCCTCGCAGTTCGGGCAGGAGGCGCGGATCGTCTCGTTCCAGTGGGCCTCGGACAGCTTCTTGTCCTCTTCGGCCATCCGCGCGTGCGCCCAGATTTCCTGGACCGAATGGCTGGCCTGGGCCGCCGACATTTCCACGCCGAGATCGGGCGCGCAGTTCTTGCACAGCCCGCGCTTCTCGTTCCAGCAGCTGTCGCGGCAGACCCAGCTCGAGCAGCGGGGGCAGCGGGCGAAGGTAGGCTTCAGCTCTTCGGCCGCTTCTGCGAACGCTTTGTCGTGCGCCTGCTCCCAGCCGGCCGAACGGGCGCGCTCGCCCAGATAGGCGGCCTTGCCCAGGATGCCGCCGAACAGGCCCGACGCCGTATCCAGCGCGCCCGACACGCGGCCGATCACCGACGCCTGGAAGGGGGTGCGATAGCCGCTGCCGCAGCGGTCGCAGAAGAACTCGAACTGGAAACCCTCGTTTGTGCTGAGATCACTATAGTTGCGGGTAAATTCAATGCGCTCCATGGAACAGACCTCTGTATGAAAGATAGATTGGATTGGCGGCGTGCCCACACAGGCCACGCCAGCCAGAAACGTGACTGCCAAAGCAATCGGGCTGTGCTCCAACCTTCCACGAAGCCTAGTATAGCGCCCGGCAATCGGAGATGCACGCGACTTTAGTCCGGGGGCTGCCAGCATGGCAGGCGCGCTCCGGGCGATGGGTCTAGCCCTGGGAAGGCGGTCGCCGCAGCTTTTCGTTGCTCTGGTGGCGCTCCCGGTCGCGCATCGTCTTCTTCTCCAGGTTGCGCCGGATTGCCTGAGTCAGGTCCACGCCCGTCTGGTTTGCC
>JAAYYY010000022.1 GCA_012515125.1 Chloroflexota bacterium | reverse complement strand
CGCTGCAGCGAACATTCACGCTCGCCGAGGTGGATGAAATTACCGTGCGCGTCGGCCAGGATCTGGACCTCAATGTGCCGCGCATCGGCGATCATCTTTTCCAGGTAGACCTGACTCCGGCCGAAGGCGGCAAGCGCCTCCCGGTGGGCTGTACGCAGCGCGTCGGGCAGATCTTCCTCCCGCAAGACTGGCCGCATCCCCTTGCCACCGCCTCCGGCTGCCGCCTTGACCAGAACGGGAAAGCCCATTTCGTGGGCGGCAGCGAGCAATGCCGCGTCGTCCAGCTCTCCCTCGGTGCCAGGTACGACAGGCACCCCATGGCTGACGGCGATAGCCCGCGCCCGCTGCTTATTACCCATCGCCCGCATGGCCTCGGGAGGCGGGCCGATAAAGACCAGACCGGCCTCGTAGCAGGCTTCGGCGAAAGCGGGCCTTTCGGCCAGGAAACCATAACCCGGATGGATGGCTTCGGCCCCGGAGCGCCGGGCCACGTCGATGAGTTTCTCAATGTCGAGGTAGCTCTGGGCTGCGGGGGAGGGTCCGATGTGGTAGGCCTGGTCGGCATAGCGAACGTGCGGCGCGTTCCGATCGGCGTCGGAAAAGACGGCGACTGTCTCGATGCCGAGCTTGTGGCAGGCCCGGATCACGCGCACGGCGATCTCCCCACGGTTGGCGACGAGCACGCGGTCAAACTTCTTGGTCAGCAGGCGGTTATTGCTCATATGTATTCCAGCTGGAAGTATAAAGTTGGAAGCAGGAAGAGACGTATGCAGCTTCCATCCTTCAATTTCGAACTTCCAACCTCCAACTTTCTACAGCGGGATATTCCCGTGCTTCTTGGGCGGGTTCTCGTCCCGTTTGTTCTGCAGCATGTTCAGGGCGTTGATCAGGCGGGGCCGTGTCTCGCTCGGCTCGATAACGTCGTCGATATAGCCGCGCTCAGCGGCGGTGTAGGGATTGGCGAAACGGTTGCGGTATTCCTCGACCAGCTCGATCCGCCGCTGCTCTGGGTCTTCGGCATTGGCTAGCTCGCGCCGGAATATGATATTCACCGCGCCTTCCGGCCCCATGACGGCGATCTCGGCCGTGGGCCAGGCCAGGTTGAGGTCTGAACGGATATGCTTGCTGTTCATGACGCAGTAAGCGCCGCCATAGGCTTTGCGCGTGACGACCGTGATTTTGGGTACAGTTGCCTCGCAAAAGGCGTAGAGCAGCTTCGCCCCGTGGCGGATGATGCCGCCGTACTCCTGGTCGAGGCCGGGCAGGAAGCCCGGCACGTCTTCAAAGACGACGAGGGGGATATTGAAGGCGTCACAGAAGCGCACGAACCGGCCGGCCTTTTCGCTGGCGCTGATGTCGAGCACACCGGCCAGCACCATCGGCTGGTTAGCGACAATGCCCACGCTAAAGCCGCCCAGCCGGGCGAAGCCGACGACGATGTTCTGGGCGAAGTGCTCCTGAATCTCGAAGAACTCGCCGTCGTCCACGATGAGCTTGATAGCCTGTTTGATGTCGTATGGCTTGTTCGGATTATCGGGCACCAGAGTGTTCAGCGCCGATTCGGTGCGCAGCGGGTCGTCCTTTCCGGGCTTGAAAGGTGGGTCCTCCATGTTGTTGGAAGGCAGATAGCTGAACAGCTCGCGCAGCAGATAGAGACAGTCAGCTTCGGAATTGGCCGCCATATGCGCGACGCCGCTCTTTGTGTTGTGGGTCATGGCGCCGCCCAGCTCTTCAAAGGAGACATCTTCGCCGGTCACCGCCTTGACCACGTCGGGCCCGGTGATGAACATGTGGCTGGTATCCTTGACCATGAAGATGAAGTCGGTAAGGGCGGGGGAGTAGACGGCGCCCCCCGCGCACGGCCCCATGATCGCGCTGAGCTGGGGAACGACGCCAGACGCCAGGGTATTGCGCAGGAAAATCTCGGCGTAGCCGCCCAGACTGGCGACTCCTTCCTGGATGCGCGCCCCGCCGGAGTCATTGATGCCAATGATCGGCGCGCCGTTGCGCATGGCCATTTCCATGATCTTCACGACCTTCTGGGCATGGACCATGCCGAGGCTTCCCCCAAAGATGGTGAAATCCTGGCTGAAGACGTATACCAGCCGCCCGTCGATTGTGCCCCAGCCGGTTATCACGCTGTCGCCCAGGTATTTCTGCCGGTCCATGTCGAAGTTGGTCTCGCGGTGGACGACGAAGGCATCGATTTCGTGAAAGCTGCCCTTATCGAGAAGCAGGTCGAGGCGCTCGCGCGCCGTCATCTTGCCCCGCTCTCGCTGCCGCTGGATGCGTTCCGGGCCACCGCCCTGCGCGGCCTGTTTCCTCAGCTCACGTAACTGCTCGATTTTTGGATCGGTCGTCATCAGTTATCCTCGTCGGTTCAGTGTCGGCAACCTTCGCCGGAACATCCCGGCGGCGCCAGTAAGTGCGCGTGGCCGGCCGGTACAACGCCCAGACCAGCGCCACCCACGCCAGACCATAAGCCAGCAGCGCAGCGCCCCAACCCTGGAGCGCCAGCGGCGACGCAGCAAAAACAAGCCGCACGATTAGGTCGTTGAGCGCATAACCGGCCAGAATCAAGGGAGAGAGCCAGCGCAGCTTTCCACGCCCCTGCCAGACCGTCAGGGCCGCAGCCAGAAAGAGAACAGCCCAGAACAGGGCCATACCGGCGCGCCACAACGGATCCAGGCTAACGTCCAGGGCATTCAGGAAAGGCCGGCGGCGCACCAGGACGAAGGCGCGCCACAGGTTCCACCCTCCTAGAAGGAAACCCCCGAGTGCAACAAGGGTTACGCTCAATGGACGGCGGGCATATAGCATCCGCCCGATTATAAAGGATGGGCCGTTCAGGGCAAGGCAGGCGCAAAAAAATGGGCGCGGCGGCGGCGCACGCTATAATGGCTGTCCATGTGGAGCCGTGCGGCGCAGCCGATCTGCTACCCCAGGGGGACATAAATGGGCCAGAACTATTATGGCGACGAGTGGAAAACGTGGCATGAAGGGCCGCCGCGCAACGATCGGCGATGGCTGCTGATCCTGGGCATCGGCCTGGCGCTCCTGCTCCTGCTGGCGATCTGCGGGGGCGGTTACTGGTTTGTCCTGCGCCCCTTGCTGGCTGACCCGACGGCAGTCGCCGAGCCGCCCATTCCCACCGTGCCCGGCAGCGAGCAGACAGCCACAGCGGCAGTCCTGAACACGCCAGAGGCGTTCGTCACCGGAGCGGCGCCGACCGCCGCAGCGGGCACAACGGAGACAGCGGCCCCGACGCCGGCAGCAGAGGTCAGCGTAACGCCTGCCCCAACCGCCCAGGCCGACTTTGTCGCCGGCCGACTTGCCCAGCCTCCGGTCCCGGATGGTTCTCCCGCCGATTGGCCAGACGGTCCGGCCATTTCCTCGGCGTTCCAGGTTTATGCCCGCGCCGGCTGGGACGGCAGCGCCGACCTGGAGGCCACCTGGCGCGTGGGCTGGGATGCCAACAACCTCTACGTCCTCGTCACGGTTATCGACGACCGCCACGTGCAGACCCAGACGGGCAACCAGATGTTTCGCGGCGATAGCGTCGAAATCCAGATTGACACAAACCCGGCAGCGAACGCTCCGCAGGTCAATCCCGCCACTTTCCAGCTTCTTCTCTCGCCGGGCAACTTCGCCGACCTGCCGCCTTCCGCGTTTCGCTTTCAGGGCACCGGCGGCGGGCAGATTCTGGACGCGACCGGACACAGCATCCAGGTCGGCGCGGCCCGCACCGGCGAGGGCTACATGCTGGAGGCGGCTATCCCCTGGCGCGACCTCAACTTCACGCCTGACGAGGGCGATATTCTCGGGATTGCGCTGAATGCCAACGATAACGACCGGCCGGATGAAGCCGTACAGGAGGTCATGATGTCCAGCAGCCCGGGGCGGACGCTGACCGACCCGCGCACCTGGGGGACGATGGTGCTGGAGTAGGCGGCTAGGGGGAGATTGTCTTCAGGGGGATGACGTTCGCCTGGCGCTCCCGGCGGCTGGCGATGGTCGTCACGGGCGGGCATTCCCAGGCCTCCGGCTCCGTCTCGCGGCGGATTTCCTTAAATTTGGGCAGGATGCCGCAGGCGAAGCAGTGGTGGCGGCAGTCGATGCGCGTCTCGCCCTGCTGGCTCATCAGATAGTCCTGGGTCAGGAAACGGCGCGTGACGGCGACGTCGATATGCTCCCAGGGAAATACCTCGTCTACCGGCCGGCGGCGGTGGGTGTAGAAGTCCATCTCCAGCCCTTCGGCGGCGAAGGCCGCTTCCCACAGGCCCATGTCGAACTGCTCGAACCAGGCGTCGAATTTTGCGCCGGAGCGCCAGGCGCGCTCGACGACGTTCGCCATACGCCGGTCGCCGCGGGCCAGGAAGCCTTCATAATAGGACTCCAGCGGCTCGTTCCAGCGCAGGCGCAGGCCGTGCACGCCCATCTCCCGCTGGAGCAGGGCAATCTTCGCCCGCACGCTCTCCAGGCTGTCCATCGGCTCCCACTGGAAGGGGGTGTGCGGCTTGGGGATGAACGTGCTGACGCCGACGTTGACGCTCGCCCTCTGGTTGTGGAAGCGCCGCCCCTCGGCGAGCACCGCTTTGGAGAGGTCGGCGATGGCGCGCACGTCCTCCAGCGTTTCCTGGGGATGGCCGATCATGAAGTAGAGCTTGATCGTGCGCCAGTCGCGCCGGAAGATTTCCCGCGCGGTCTCCAGCAGCTCCTCGTGGCTGACGTATTTGTTGATGATGTTACGCATCTTTTCGGTCGCCGCTTCGGGCGCCAGGGTGAAGCCGCTGCGCTTGCTGTCGCCCAGATTATCCATGAGCTGCGTGCTCACCGTCTCGGTGCGCAGGGAGGGCAGAGAGATGTCCATGCCCCGGTCGCCAAAACGCTCGCCGATGCGCTCGGTCAGCTCGAGGACGTGGCGATAGTCGCTGCTGCTCAGGCTGAGCAGGCTGATTTCCTCGTAGCCGGTGCTCTCCAGGATGCGCTCCATCGCCTCCAGGATCTCGTCTACAGGCCGCTCGCGCACCGGACGGGTGACGATCCCGGCGTGGCAGAAGCGACAGCCGCGCGTGCAGCCGCGCATGATCTCGATGGGGGCGCGGTTGTGGACGGTCTCCACGAAGGGGACGATGAAATCGGTCACAGGCGGCGGCAGCACGGGCACGATCGTCTTCAAGACGCGCGGCGGCGCTTCCGGCACGGTGGGCCTGACGGCGGCGACGGCGCCGTCCTCGTGGTAGGTGGTCTCGTAGAAGCGGGGGACGTAGCAGCCTTCGATCTGAGCAATGGCGCGCAACTGTGTGTCGCGGCTGGCCTCGCGCGTGGCCCGCAGCGCGCCGATGATCTTCAGGAGCGCCTCTTCCCCTTCGCCAATGACAAAGACGTCGATGAAGGGAGCCATCGGCTCGGGGTTATAGCAGGCGTGGCCTCCGGCGACGACCAGCGGATAGCCGGCGTGGCGCTCCTCGCTGCGCACCGGCATGCCCGCCAGGTCGAGCAGGTTCAGGGCATTGGTGAAGAGCTGCTCGTAGGGCAGGCTGATGCCCAGCAGATCAAAATCGCGGATCGGGTGTTTCGTCTCGAGGGAGAAGAGCGGCAGGCCCACGGCCCGCATCTGCTCTTCCATGTCCAGCCAGGGGCAGAAGGTCCGCTCGGCGAGCAGGTTGCGGTGCTTGTTGACGATGTCGTAGAGCGTCATCAGCCCCAGGTTGCACATGCCGATGTCGTAGATGTCGGCGAAAGCCAGCGCCACGCGAAAATCGACTTCGTCCCAGCTCTTGACGACCTGATTGTGTTCGCCGCCCGTATAGCGCCCCGGCTTCTGCACGCGCGGCAGCAGCCTCTCGAGCGATTTTTGAATGTCGGGGGCGCTGTGAAATTGTATTCGCATTAAGTTGGCACTCAACTTAACATAAATATGACGCCAAAGCGGCCTGTCGTGCCTTTTTCGGCGCGGTGGCTGAAAAATAGGTCGGTCCGGCAGGCGGTGCAGATGCCGCTCATCTGGATCTGGCGGACGCCGGCGTCGAGCAGGCGCTGCCGGTTGGCGCCGGGCAGGTCGAAGTGGGGGCGCGGGCCGCCGTTGTCGTGCAGCAGGCTCGCGGCGCCGGAAAAGCGCGCCCGGACCTGGCCCACGACCGGCTCGCCCACCTCGTAGCAGCAGGGGCCGATACTGGGCCCGACGGCGGCGAGCAGGTCGGCGGGCCGGCTGCCGAAAGCGGCCTGCATGGCGCGGACCAGGGCGCCGGGCAGGTCTCTGACGGCCCCCTGCCAGCCCGCGTGGCCCAGCCCGATGGCCCGGCGGGCGGGGTCGTAGATGAAGATGGGGGCGCAATCGGCGTAGTTCATGGTCAGCGCACAGCCCGGCTCGTCGGTGATCAGCCCGTCGAAATGGGCGCGCCAGGTCCCGTCGTCGGCGCGGGTGACCTGGGCTACGTCGGCGCCGTGAACGAGATGGGCGTGGACGACGCTCCCGGTGTCGCGCCCGAAGATTCCGTAGGCGCGCGCGCGGTTGGCGTAGACGTTGTCCCGGCTGTCGGGCACCGAGACGCTGAGGTTGAGGCTGTCGAAGGGCGCGGGACTGACGCCGCCGTGGCGGGTAAAGACGGCGTGGCTCTGCACGCCATCCTCTGGAAAGTGGGTGAAGCGAAAATAGGGCAGATCGCCGTCGTATAGGGCCTGCATAGCGCCGTTGTGCATGGTCCTACTGTAAGCGTTGCCGGCGGGCGATGCAAGGGGCGCAGGTGCCGCCCGCCTGTCTTTCACATTCTTCCATGATATAATAGGAGTGTTCAGGAACATTTGAGCTATGACAAAACAGTCCAGCACGCGTGGCGGCACGTCGCGGCGGCGCTCGACGTCGCAGCGCTCCAGCACGCGTAAGAAGACGAGCCGCAGCACGACGCGGAAAAAGACAACACAGAAGCGACCGTCGCAGGGTCTGCAGCTGAGCACGGGGCAGAAGGCACTCATTTCTGGCATCGGACTCATCCTTTTTACGGCCATTCTGGCGCTCAGCCTGCTCAGCCCGAACCAGGGGTCGATAACCGAGAATCTTTCCCGTGCTCTGTGGAAGGGGTTCGGCTGGGGCGGCATCGTCGTGCCTGTGTTGCTGGGAGCAGTGGGATTCTATCTGGTCCTGTGGGGAATGGAACAGGCGCCCCGACTGCCTATCTTTCGCGTGGGGGGTCTGCTCCTGCTATTTGCAGCCTTTGAAGGGCTGGCTTCGCTCGCGGCTGTCGCCGGGAACAACGGGCTGAGCACCGTCTGGGAGGTTGCGGAGGAAATGAGAGGCGGCGGCTACGCCGGTGGGGCGATTGCCGTCGTGCTGATTAACGCCGTCGGGCAGGTTGGCACGGCGCTGCTGCTGGTGTTGCTGGGGCTGTTGGGCGCGTTCCTGCTCTTCGGCATCTCCCGCGCCGATATGGGGCGGCTGGTAGCCTTCGTGCGGGCGAAGCTCGCGCGGCGCAGCGCCGTTGCGGTTGGCGAGCGGGCGATTCCGGTCAACCCTCGCGAGCTGCCGATCCAGCGCCGGCCTTCGTTACGGCCCGTCGCCGACGAGGAAGCGGCTCCCCTGCCGCCCATCCGCACCCGGAGTGAGAGCCCGGCTGCCGCTGCACCGGCGAAGGCGGCAGGCCGTAGCAAGCCCGAAGAGGCGACGCTCGCCGCGCCGCCACCGGTCTTCATCACGACCGACAGCGGCGATTTTGAGCAAAAGTGGGAGCTGCCGGAGCTGGACAAGATGCTGGAGGCCGGGGGCGAGCAGGAGCTGAGCAACGCGACGATCCGCGAGCAGGTTGAGGTCATCGAGCACACGCTGGAGAGTTTCGGCGCGCCGGCCAAGGTCGTGGAGATCAATCAGGGGCCGACCGTCACACAGTTTGGCGTGGAGCCGCAGTTCATCGAGCGGCGCAACGGCAAGCGCACGAAGGTCAAGGTCGGCAAGATCGCCAGTCTGGCGGACGACCTGGCGCTGGCGCTGGCGGCGCACTCTGTGCGCGTGGAAGCGCCGGTGCCGGGCAAGGGCTACGTCGGCCTGGAGGTGCCCAACCCGCAGAAGGCGCTGGTTTCCCTGTACGACGTAATGCAGGCGCCAAGCTTCACGCGCCTGCGGTCGCCGCTGCGGATCGGGCTGGGCCAGAACGTCAGCGGGCAGGCGATAGCGGCTGACCTGGCGAAGATGCCGCATCTGCTCATCGCCGGGGCGACCGGCTCCGGCAAGTCGGTCTGTGTGAACAGCATCATCGCCTGTCTGCTGCTGCAGAACACGCCCGACCAGCTCAAGCTGGTCATGGTCGATCCCAAACGCGTGGAGCTGACGGGCTATAACGGCATCCCCCATCTCGTCGCCCCGGTTGTCGTGGATATGGAGAAGGTCATTGCCACGCTGCAGTGGGCGCTGCGCGAGATGGACCAGCGCTACCAGATGTTGTCGGAGCTGGGCGCGCGGAATATTGACGAGTACAACAAGAAAATCGTGCAGCACAACCGCCGCCCGCTGCCCAACGTCGTCATCTTCATCGACGAGCTGGCGGACCTGATGATGATCGCCCCGGAGGATACAGAGCGCAGCGTGACGAGGCTGGCGCAGATGTCGCGGGCGACGGGCATTCACATGGTCCTGGCAACGCAGCGCCCGTCGGTGGACGTGGTTACCGGCCTCATTAAGGCGAACTTCCCGGCGCGCATCGCCTTCGCCGTCGCCTCGGGCACTGACAGCCGGGTGATCCTGGACACGACGGGTGCGGAACGGCTGCTGGGGCAGGGCGACATGCTCTTTCAGAGCCCGGATGTGGGCGCGCCGGTCCGGCTGCAGGGGGCCTTCGTGAGCGACCGGGAGCTGAACCGGATCATCGACTACTGGAAGGGGGCACGCCGCTTCCGCCGGATCACGACCGAAGAGGCGCAGCCCCGGACGGAGCCGCCAACCATTCCGGCCATTCCCGGCGGCAGCGCCCGCCCGCCCCAACCTGCGCCCGTGACGACGGCGAGCACGATTCCGCCGCCACACCAGCAGCCTCTGTGGGAAGACCTGATCGAAGAGGCGGGCGAGGAGCCAGAGTACGAGGACGAGCTGGTGCCGGAGGCTATTGCGCTGGTGCGCGATCTGGGCAAAGCGTCCACGTCGCTGCTGCAGCGCCGCTTCCGCATCGGCTATACGCGCGCCTCGCGGATCATGGACGTGATGGAGGCGGAGGGCATCATCGGCCCGCCGACGGGGACCAGCAAGGCGCGCGAAGTGCTGCCGCAGGGCGAGGCAGGGGAGAGCGTCGCGGCCGGTGCGGGCGCGGACGACGGGGAGGACGAGGAACGCTTCGACGCGGTACTCGACGAGGAGAGCGGCGAGGCGGAGCTGTAGTGGCCGACCTGCAAGGGGCGGAACGCGCGCAGTACGTTCAGGAGATGTTCGCCCGGATTGCCGGGCGCTACGATCTTATGAACCGGCTGATGACCTTTGGGCAGGACGTGCGCTGGCGCAGCTACGTCATCGCCCAGGCCGCATTGCCCCGATGTGGCCGGCTGCTGGACATCGCCACCGGGACCGGCGACATCGCCGCGGAAGGCGTTCGCCAGCATCCAGACCTCACGGCGGTTGCCGCCGACTTCACGCTGGAGATGATGCAGGCTGGGCGCGAGCGCTACCCGGTGCGGCGCGTTCTGCACTGGGTGGGCGCGGATACCCTGGCCCTGCCCTTTGGCGACGACAGCTTTGACGCCGTGACCAGCGGTTTTTTGATGCGCAACGTGATCGACGTGGCCGGCGCACTGGCCGAGCAGTACCGGGTGACCCGGCCGGGCGGGCGTGTCGTCATCCTCGAATCGAGCCCGCCGAAGCGCAACCTGCTGCGCCCGTTTATCCGGCTGCACCTCGACTACGTCATCCCCACGCTGGGCGAGCTGATTACCGGCGAGGGAGACGCCTACCGCTACCTGCCGACGACGACGCAGCGCTTCCAGACACCGGCGGCGCTTGCCGTGACCATGCGCGACGTGGGCTTTGTCGAGGTTAGCTACCGTCTCTTCATGTTTGGCACGATTGGCGTGCACACCGGGCGGAAGCCAGACCGGCGCTGAGGGCTATAGGAGGTAGCGACGCGATGGCCCATATTTTCCAGATCAACATCTCCGCCGGCGGTGTGCCCAAGCAGCCGGTTCCCGTGGGCGAGGTTACGCCGCTGGGACTGAGCGGCGACGTGCAGCGCGACCGCAGGCATCACGGCGGGCCGGAGCGGGCGCTTTGCCTCTTCTCGCTGGACCATATCCTCGCCCTGCAGGCCGAGGGCCACCCCATCTATCCGGGCGCGACCGGCGAGAATGTGACCATTGCCGGGCTGGAGTGGACGACGCTTACGCCGGGCGTGCGGCTGCAGCTCGGCCCGGAGGTACAGGTCGAGGTGACCGGCTATGCCAGCCCGTGCAGCAACATTACGGCGGCTTTCCGCGACGGGGCGATTAACGAGATTTCCCAGAAGAAGTATCCCGGCCGTTCGCGGGTCTATACTCGCGTGCTGCGAACGGGAGCGATCCGTCCCGGGGACAGGGTTGTACTGGTCCCGTCCGGCGAGACGGAAGGCGACGAAACGACCTCATAAGAAAGGGCCTGCCAGCGGCAGGCCCTTTCCTTTTGCTATAGAAACGGGCGGGCGTCAGGGCGTGGTGTTGTTGTAGAACCAGTTGTAGGCGAAGTAACCGCCGGGGCTGTCCATGCGGATGGCGATCCGGTAGGAACCGTATAGCTCGGCGGGGATTGGGTAAGTCGCCGAGAGATTGCCGCCTGCGCCGGAAGCCGTCGTGGCGACCACGATGCCGTTAATGCCGCGCGTGCCCATCGGGCCCATCCGCACCGTGAAGTTGCGGTTGGGCGGCAGGTTCCGCGCGTTAACGGTCACAGACTGGTCGCGGGTTACAGCGGCAATCGAGAAGGTGGGATAACCGCTGTAGCCGCCCGGCTGCGGCGTGGCCGTTGCCGTCGCGGTCGCCGTAGGAGTCGCCGTGGCGGTTGCCGTCGTCGTCGCAGTCGCCGTTACAGTTGCGGTTGCGGTGGCCGTAGCGGTCGCGGTGGTTGTGGCTGTAGCGGTGACTGTGGCTGTGGCCGTTGCCGTCGCGGTTGGGGTGGTCGGGGCCGGAGCCGGACCATAGGTGTTGTTGTAGAACCAGTTGTAGGCAAAGTAGCCGCCACTGGTTGCCTGGAGACGAATGGCGATCTGGTGGGCGCCGCGGAGCTGGCTGGGGATGGCGAAAGTCCGCTCGATGGTGCCGCCGGTGCCCGAGTTGAAGGTTTCGACGGCATAACCATTGATCCCCTGGGTGCCCATTGGGCCCATCGTGACGACAAAACTGCGGTTGGCCGGGAAGTTCGCCGTGCGCACGGTGACGCTGGTGTCCCTCTGTACGGAGAGGACGGTGAAGGTTGGAATCGTCTGCGCGCGCTCGGCCATGTAGGCAACGCCTGCGGGCAGAGCGAAGAGCAGGGCCACAAGGAGCAGCCCTAACAGATAACCTCTCCTGTGCTTCCACAGGAACGACATGAATCGACCGTTGTCCTTGCGGGGATTGTCTGCGGCCATTGTGAGTACCTCCTGTTGTCTGCGGACCTTGCTCTGGCTTTCTGGGAGAAACAGTACCGTCGGGAAAGTCGCCACCATTTTCATCATAACGGATTTCTGGCAGAGACTCAATAGGTAAACATAAATAGATCGGGTGAGGTTCAGAATTTCGCGGAGTGGCCAACGCGTAGCCGCGCTTCCCAAACGCGCCGGCGGCGGAAGGGCGCGGATAGAATCCGCGACTACAAGAGGGGGGTGCGAAAAATGGAGCGCACTCACGTAAACTTCGACGCTCTTTCTGTATCCTATTTCATACCCGGTTCCTGTGACCGGATATATGGAGTGCAGCCGACAAAGGAGTTAGGCTATGGAGAGCCGTGATTCTGCCGGAAGGATCCGGCCTATACAGGCGTATAGCCATTATCCAGGTCTGGCCGATCTCTGCGGAAGTGGCAGCGAACGCGGGTCACACATGGAAGGAGTTTGGAGATGAATAAGAACGTCATACAGGGTAGCTGGCTGCAGCTCAGCGGCGAGCTGAAGCGGCAGTGGGGCAAGTTGACCGACGACGATTTGAAGCAGATCGAAGGGCAACGGGACAAGCTGGAAGGCACGCTGCGGCGCCGCTACGGTTATAGCAGCGCCAGAGCGAGCAAAGAAGTTGATAGCTTCCTACAGGACGCCGAAGGACGTCTCAGCGGCCTGCAGAAATTCCTGAAGCGACGGGTGAACATGGCGCAGGAGCGCGCCCACGACACGGCTGAAACGGTGCGTGACGCCGTCGGAACGGCTGCCGAGGACGTCAACGAGCAGCTCGGTATGGCAGCGCCCGACGACGTGGCCTACACGGTGGAAGAATATCCCTGGCTGGTCGTCATCGGCGCGTTCATCGTCGGCATCTTGATTGGCCTGATCGTGAGCCCGAATCTGAGCCAGCCGGGACCGCCTAATTTCAGGCAGGCAGGGTGAAGCCTGAGAATGACGAGCGGGGCCTGAACTGGCTCCGCTCGCAGTTTATCGTAGAGAACGCTGGAAGGGGAAGATGGCGACGGGGACGAGCTTGAGGTGCTGCCTGGCGAAGGGCAGGCCGACGATGGTGATGGCGAGAATGAGGGCGGACGCCAGGTGCGCCAGGGCTATCTCCCAACCGGCGATGACGATCCAGATCAGGTCGAAGAGCAACGCGAGACCGCCTTCGCGTTCTTCCTCGACCACGACTTCTTTGCCGAACGGGGCGAGGGTAGCCAGGCCCAGGCGAATTGACTGCAGCCCAAAGGGAATGCCGACGATAGTCAGGCAGAGGGCCAGGCCGCCGAGAATGTAACCGAGGGCGGCAACGAAGCCGCCGAAGATGAGCCAGATCAGATTGCCCAGAAAGTTCATCAGCTTCTCTCCTTTTCTGTGGCGGTGGCACTATCGTAAGCCCACGCAGGCCGTTCCGTCAGATTCTGCCGGCGTTCACTAACAACCAATACGCATTAACCGACTATAGGTTGCACTTGCCCGGCCGTGTGCCTGGGCTAGAATCGGCGGAGGGGCCCATCCTGGGCCGTAGAGAATTCCTGGTATGAAAGCTCGCAACGAACAGCCGCCGCTCCGGCGGCTGTGGCAGTACGCTAAAGGACACCGGAGCGCCATTATACTGGCGACTCTCTATTCGATCCTCAACAAGGTCTTCGACCTGGCGCCGCCGGCGCTGATTGGCGTCGCCGTGGACGTGGTGGTCAACCGCGAAGAGTCGTTCCTTTCGGTTGCCGGGATTACAGAGCCGGCCGACCAGCTCCTGTTGCTCGCCGGGCTGACGGTGGTGGCCTGGGGGCTGGAATCGATCTTCGATTACATGATGCAGCTTAGCTGGCGCAACCTGGCGCAGACGCTGCAGCATGACCTGCGTGTGGATACGTACAACCACGTGCAGGAACTGGAAATGGCCTATTTTGAGGATCGCTCGACGGGTGGCCTGATGGCTATCCTCAACGACGACATCAACCAGCTCGAACGCTTCCTGGACACCGGCGCCAACGACATCATCCAGGTTATCACGACGGTGCTGGTTATCGGGGGCATCTTCATCGCCGCCTCGCCGGAGGTGGCCTGGATGGCCCTGCTGCCGATGCCCGTCGTTGTCTGGGGATCGCTGTGGTTCCAGAAGCTGATGGCGCCCCGCTATGCCGAGGTGCGCGAGCACGTCAGCCTGCTCAACAGCCAGCTGGGCAATAACCTCAGCGGGATTGCCACGATCAAGAGCTACACGGCCGAGTCGCACGAGTCGGAGCGCATCCGCAACGAGAGCGACCGCTATCGCCAGAGCAACCGCCGGGCCATCCGTCTCAGCTCAGCCTTTGTGCCGCTGATCCGCATGGCTATTATGGCCGGTTTTATCGCCATCATGCTGTTTGGCGGCTATCAGGCGCTCGCCGGGAACCTGAACGTCGGCGTCTACAGCCTGCTGGTCTTCATGACCCAGCGGCTGCTCTGGCCCCTGACGCGCCTGGGCACCACGCTGGATCTCTACCAGCGGGGCATGGCCTCCACGCGCCGCGTCCTCGACCTGCTGGATACGGAAGCGGAGATCGTCAGTGGGAACACGCCGCTGCCGCGCAGCGCGGTGCATGGCGAAGTGGCCTTTGAGAACGTGACGTTCTGCTATCGCGGCGACAAACGGCCGGTGATCAGGAACCTGACGCTGCGGGTGCCTGCAGGCCAGACGGCGGCGATTGTCGGGGCGACGGGCGCGGGCAAGAGCACCGTCATCAAGCTGCTGCTGCGCTTTTACGACGTGCAGGAGGGGCGTGTCTGCCTCGACGGGCACGACCTGCGCACGCTGAAGCTGAACGACCTGCGGCACGCGATTGGCCTCGTCAGCCAGGACGTCTTCCTCTTTCACGGCACGGTGCGCGAAAACATCGCCTACGGCAAGTTCGGGGCGAGCATGGAGGAGATCGTCGAAGCGGCAAAGATCGCCGAGGCGCACGAGTTCATCATGGCGCTGCCCCAGGGTTACGACACGATTGTGGGGGAGCGGGGCCAGAAACTGTCCGGCGGGCAGCGCCAGCGAATCAGCATTGCCCGCGCCGTTCTCTCCGATCCGCCTGTGCTGATCCTCGACGAAGCGACGTCGGCGGTGGACAACGAGACCGAGGCGGCGATCCAGCGCTCGCTGGCGCGCATCGTGGTGAACCGCACGACGCTCGTCATTGCCCACCGGCTATCGACGGTGCGCCACGCCGACCGGATTTTCGTGCTGCATCAGGGCGAGCTGGCCGAAGTGGGGCGGCACGAAGAGCTGATCGAGCAGGACGGCATCTACGCGATGCTCTGGCGCGTGCAGACCGGGGAACAGATGCCAGGGGGCAATGGACACCACCCTGCCAACGTCCCGGCCTGAGCAGCCGCCGGCAGCCGGACGCTGGCAGCCGACCGCCGCGTATTACGCGATTTTCCTGGCGCTCGGCTTGCTGCTCGCCACCCTGGGGCCGGCACTGCCTTATCTCGCGGAGCGATTGGGCCGGCCGGTCGAGGCGCTGGCGGTGCTGTTCACGGCGCGCTCGGTGGGCACGCTGGGCGGGGCGCTGCTGGGCGGCTACCTCTTTAGCCGCCTGCCGGGCCACCGCCTTGTGGCGGTGATGCTGCTGCTGATCGCGGGCGCCTTTGCGTTCTTTCCCCACGCGCCGCTGCTGGCGCTGCTCGGCGCCGTGCTGCTCGTCGCCGGGCTGAGCGAGGGGATGCTGGGCGTCGGGTTGAATACGCTCGTTAGCTGGGAGCATCCGGGGCGGGCCGCGCCGTATCTGAACGGCCTGCATTTCTTCTTTGGCGCTGGCGCCTTCCTGGGTCCGCAGCTCATTGCCCTGTCCCTGCGGCTGAGCGGCTATATTGCCTGGTCGTACGCGGCGCTGGCTCTGGTGATGGTGCCGCTGGGCTTCTGGCTGCTGCGGCTTGCCAGCCCGGCGATCCAGCGCGAGCTGCCCGGCGCTGGGAAATCAGAGACGAGCCGGGCGGACGCGCTGCTATTGCTCGCGCTGGTCCTCTTCGTGGCCCTCTACGTTGGCGGGGAGACGGGCTTTGGCGGCTGGGTCTACAGCTACGCGCTGGAGCGCAACGTGGGCAGCGAGGCGCGGGCGGCGCTGCTCAACTCCGCCTTCTGGGGTTCCTTCACCGCCGGTCGCTTGCTCTCCATTCCGCTGGCGACGCGCTGGCGCCCGCGCTACCTGATACCGGCCCACCTGCTGCTGGCGCTGGCGAGTCTCGGCGTCCTTCTGGTGGTGCGCCACCCTGCGGCCATCTGGATTGGAACCATCAGCTACGGGCTGGGACTGGCGCCCATTTTCCCGACCACGGTGGCGCTGGCCGGCCGCCGGCTGCAGATCAGCAGCCGGGTGAACGCCTGGCTTCTGGTCGGCGGCAGTCTGGGAGGTATGACGCTGCCGTGGCTGCTGGGGCGAGTCTTTGGCGCCTGGGGGCCGCAGGCGATGATCGGCGCTCTGATGCTGATTCTGCTACTGGCGTGTCTGGTTCTTTTGCCTGTGCTGCGCCGCAGGTGAGGTTCAGAATTTCGCGGGGGTGGCGGAAGAGCGCGGATAGAATCCGCGACTACGAGAGGAGGTGTAAAAGTAGAAGCGCACCCATACCCCGCCGGCAGGTTGATCAATCGGCTTAAGAACCGTATTATCCGGGCGCAGGAGCCGGGTTCATGATTACTCAGGTACAAGGAGCTTCAAGATGGAACTTCGCCGTTTTCGATGCACGGCTCACATGAGCACCATCGCGATCTTCGGTGCCTTTGCCGTTCCCTCTTACGCCGGTGGCGGCGAGGTGTCCTCGTGAGCATCAGAACCGCCGATCTCTTCGACCAGTTCGGGACCGAGGTCCAGGTGGTGGAGCCACTCTTCCGGGACTACGGCGGCGTATCTACCTTTTCGGGCTCCATCGCCACGGTTGACGTCTACGAAGACAATCTGCTGGTGCGCGAGATGCTCGCCGAGCCGGGCAATGGGCGCGTGCTCGTCGTCGATGGCGGAGGCTCTCTGCACGCCGCTCTACTGGGCGGGAACCTGGCCCAGATGGCTCTCGACAATGGTTGGGCGGGCGTCGTCATTTACGGCTGTGTGCGTGACGTGGCCGAGCTGGCAGAGATTGCGCTGGGGGTGCGCGCGCTGGCGAGCACGCCGCGTCCCGGCGCAAAGCGCGGTCGCGGCGTCTGCGATCAGCCGCTGTACTTCGCCGGAGCCGGTTTCCGGCCGGGCGCCTACCTGTACGCCGATCAGGACGGCATACTGGTGGCGCCGCGCGACCTACTGGGTGGGGAGTGATGAGATGGCCCTCAGCATTGGTCTGGTTGGCCTGCCGAACGTCGGCAAGAGCACGACGTTTAATGCGCTCACGCAGGCGCAGATTGCCCAGGTAGCCAATTACCCCTTCTGCACGATCGAGCCTAACCGGGCTATCGTTCCCGTGCCGGACGAGCGGCTGGAGACGCTGCAGCGGCTGCTGCAGGCGCCGGAGGCTATACCGGCAACGATCGAGTTCGTAGACATCGCCGGCCTGGTACGCGGCGCCAGCCAGGGCGAAGGGCTGGGGAACCAGTTTCTGGGGCAGATTCGCAACGCCGATGCCATCCTGAATATCGTGCGCTGTTTTGACGACCCCAACGTGGCCCACATCGCCGCAGAGCCCTCGCCGAGGCACGACGTGGAGATCGTGCAGACGGAGCTGCTGCTGGCGGATCTGCAGCAGCTAGAGCGCAAGCTGGAGAAGCTGGAACGGCAGGTGAAGGCGGACCGCCGCACCTTTGGCCCGCTGCTGGAAACAGCCCAGGCGCTGGCGGCTCACCTGGAAGCGGGCTGCCCGATCAGTCGCTTTGAGGGTCAGGAACAGGAAGCATTCCAGGAGCTGGTACAGGAGATGCGCTTCCTCAGCGCGAAGCCCGTCATCTACGTAGCCAACATGGACGAAGCGAGCCTGGCGCACGGCAACGCCTACCTGCAGGAGTTGGAGGCGCTTGCGGCAGAGGAGGGGATTGCCGTCGTCGCCTTTTGCGCCCGTCTGGAGGAAGAGCTGGTCGGGCTGGACGAGGAGGAGCGGAAGGAGTATCTGGCCCTGGCCGGCGTCGAGCATAGCGGCCTCGAACAGATTATCCGTCGCAGCTACGAGCTGCTGAAGCTGATCAGCTTCTTCACCTTCAACGAGCGCGAGGTACGCGCCTGGACGATTGAAGAAGGCTGGACCGCGCCGCGTGCGGCGGGCGTCATCCACACCGACTTCGAGCGCGGCTTCATCCGCGCCGAAGTCATCCCGTATGAGACCTTTGTGGCCTATGGCAGCAGCGCCGCCGTGAAGGCTGCCGGCAAGATGCAGGTGGAAGGGCGCGACTACGTCGTTCAGGATGGGGACGTCATCTACTTCCGCTTCAATGTCTGAGCGCCGGGCGAGGTCATGACGGGAGGGCGATCCACACCACGAGGAGGCCCATGAACCAGAAGAGTGCGCTCCGCGTTCTGACCCTTGGGGCTGTGGCCAGCATGCGATCGATGTCAGCCCCGGCGCTCGTCTCCAGCTACCTGCAGCAGAAGCAACTGGCGGCGCTGGCGGAAAGCCCGCTTGCCTGGCTGGGAACCGGGCAGGCCTACATAGCCCTTCGACTGGCGGCGGCAGGCGAGCTGATCGCCGATAAGCTGCCGGGCATCCCGGCGCGCATCGAGCCTCTGCCGCTGTTGGGGCGAGCCATGTCGGGGGCGGTTGCCGGCGCTGCCCTGAGCGATGCGGATGGTGAGGATTGGGTCGTGGGGGCCGCGCTGGGCACTGCCGCCGCCGTCATCTCCGCTTTTGGGCTGTACCACCTGCGCCGGGCGCTTACCTACGGTCTTGGCCTCCCGGACCCGGTGGTGGCCCTGGCGGAAGACGGCGTCGCGCTGGCTGCCGGGAAGTCGCAGCTATAGCGCCGGGCCAGGAACCGGAGCCGGGTTGGCCTAAGGCGGGGCCATGGCGCAGCGGAAGCCGATCGTCGTGCGCGCCGCGGTCGTCTCGTAGAAGGCCCGCACCGTGACGCCGAGCTCATCCCGCGCCGTCAGCCAGGAGCCGCCGCGCACCGACTTGGAAAAACCCTCGGCCGGACCCATGGGATTGGTGTCCGAGGCGTCGCTATAGTAGTTGCGATCGTACCAGTCGTTCGTCCATTCGGCGACGTTGCCGAGCATATCGTAGGCGCCGACGAGGGAGCGCCCTTCCGGGTAGCTGCCTACGGGAGCCACGTCGCGGTAGCCGTCGTCGAAGGATGTGTCCAGATGCTCGGCGCTGCAGGAGGCGTCGCAATAGTTGAGCAGATCGCCGGCAAACTCATCCCCCCAGGGATAGAGCGTCTTCACCCCGCGATCCGGGTCAAAACCGGCGGCACGCTCCCATTCCGCTTCCGAGGGCAGGCGCGCCCCGCGCCACTCGCAGAACGCGCGGGCCTGCTCCCAGTTGACCCACACAACGGGATAGTCGCTGAACTCGCCGCTGTCGTAATAGTCGGGATGGTAGGCCGAGCTGCCGCGGGCGGGCGGCGTGCAGGCACCGTCAGCGACGCACTGGGCATAGGCGCGGTTGGTTACTTCTGTCTCGTCGATGAAGTAGGGATCCAGACGCACCATCACGGAGGGTCGCTCGTCGGCGTTTCCCTGGTCATTGCCGAGGCGGAAGAGGCCGCCGGGCACGTAGAGCATGCGCGATCCGGTCTTGGTCGTAATGGGCGACGGCGTCGCCGTCGGCTCCGGCGTTGCCTCGGCCGTGGCGGT
>JAAYYY010000213.1 GCA_012515125.1 Chloroflexota bacterium | reverse complement strand
TGGAGATGGTCATGCCGGGAGACAACGTGAACCTGCACGTGAAGCTGATTACGCCCGTGGCCCTCGAGGAAGGCGGTCGCTTCGCCATCCGTGAAGGCGGCCTCACCGTCGGCGCCGGCGTTATTACGAAGATTCTGGACTAGAGAGGAGAGAGGGGGCCGACCCGATCGGCCCCCTCTTACTGAGGACTTATGGCTAAAGACAAAATCCGTATCCGGCTCAAAGCCTATGATCATCGCGTGCTCGACCAGTCGGCACAGCGCATCGTTGGTACGGCAGAGCGCACCGGCGCCCAGGTAGTGGGTCCTGTCCCTCTCCCCACCCGAGTTGAGCGCTTCACCGTACGCCGCAGCACTTTTATTGACAAGGATTCGCACGAGCATTTTGAGATCCGCACGCACAAGCGGCTGATCGACGTGCTGAATCCAGATTCGAAGACGATCGATACGCTGATGCGGTTGAATCTGCCGGCCGGCGTGGATATTGAAATTCAGATCTAGTGAGCAGTTGCCGATCACGGCAGCTGCTTCACCAGACAAGAGGATGATGCGGCCCATGCCTGGGGCCGGCAGTCCTTGGAGGTTGTAATGAAGGCATTACTTGGATACAAGGTCGGTATGACCACGATCATCGAGGAAAACGGGGCGGCTGTGCCTGTTACGGTGATTCAGGCCGGTCCCTGCTTCGTGACTCAGATCAAGGATACCGATACGGATGGCTATCAGGCTCTGCAGCTCGGCTTTGACGAGACCAAAGAACGGCGCCTCACGCGCGGCGAATTGGGCCATCTTGGCCGCCTGCCGCAGGATAAGGATCATCCGAATCGCAAAGCAGACGCCGGTATTCCGGCGCTCCGCTACCTGCGTGAAGTGCGCACGCGCCGGGTTGGCGAATATGAGGTCGGCCAGAAGTTGACGGTCGAGCAGTTCGTCGTGGGTGACCGCGTTGATATTACTGGCAAGAGCAAAGGGCACGGCTTTACCGGCGTTGTTAAGCGCCACGGTTTCCGTGGAGGTCCGGTTACGCATGGTCAGTCCGACCGCCAGCGTGCTCCCGGTTCAATCGGCGCGACGTCGGGCATGGCCCGGGTCGTCAAGGGCCTGCGTATGGCCGGCCGCAGTGGTAATGAAACCGTCACCTCCTCTTATCTGGAGGTGGTGCGGGTTGATCCAGAACGAAACCTGATCGCTGTGAAAGGGTCGGTGCCCGGGGCCAAGGGCAACCTGGTGCTGATTCGGGACGCGGCGAAGTCAAAATAGCATTCATAGCCGAACGCGTCTCGGTAGCAGTGTAGGAGATTTTGTGATGGAAGTGTCAGTTCTGAATATCGAAGGGAAGGAAGTCAAACGTATTGAGCTTCCGCCCTGTATTTTTGAAGCGAATATCAATCGCGGCCTGATGCACCAGGCGCTCGTACGGCAGCTGGCGAATGCCCGTCGCGGCACGCACAAGGCCAAGACGCGCGGCGAGGTCAGCTACTCGACGGCCAAGATCTACCGCCAGAAGGGAACCGGCCGCGCCCGGCACGGTAGCCGGCGCGCGCCCATCTTCGTGGGTGGTAGTAAGGCCCACGGCCCGCAGCCGCGCAGCTACCGGAAGAAGATGCCGCGCCAGATGCGCCACGCCGCCCTGCGTTCGGCCCTTTCGGCCAAGGCCCAGGCTGGGGATATCGTCGTCGTAGACGAGATCACCCTGGCGCAGCCGAAGACGAAAGAGATGGTAACGGTCCTGAACCGGCTGACCGGCGGGACCAGCGCACTGCTGCTGATGCCTGAACGAAACGAGAATGTCGAGCTATCGGCCCGCAACCTGCCGGACGTCAAGACCCTGCGCGCGACCTACCTCAACATCCGCGACCTGCTTGGGTACGACAAAATTCTCATGCCTCTGGCGGCGCTGGACGTGATCAATGGGTTCCTCGGTCGCGAGAAAGAGGTCTACACACTGGCGACCAACGGGGACGCGGAGTACGAGGAGGAATAAGCGATGCATTGGCGTGAGATTATCCGGCGCCCGCTGATTACCGAGAAGTCAAACATCATGGCGTCTGAACAAAACCAGTACACGTTCGTCGTCGACTCCCGGGCCAACAAGCGTCTCGTGAAGCAGGCCGTCGAGCTGGCCTGGCCGGAAGTCGTGGTCGAGAAGGTGCGCATTGCCAACATGCCCGCCAAGCGGGCGCGTCGTTGGCGGCGCACGACGGTGCGAAAGCCGGGTTGGAAGAAGGCTATTGTGACCCTTGCTCCCGGCACCAGCATCGATCTGTTTGAAGGAGTCTAGTTTGTAGCAGGGATGAGGGCGCCGCCAAGATGTGGGTTTCGTTCCCATCGCGGCGTGCGTCTACCGTCCGTCTCTGGAGGAAAGAATGGCAGTTAAAGTATTCAAGCCCACTTCGGCGGGCCGGCGCGATATGACCGGGTTCACCTTTGAGGAGATCACCCGGGCGACGCCGGAGCGGTCGCTGGTCACTGGGCTGCGCAAATCCGGAGGTCGTAACTTCCGGGGAAAGGTTACCATCCGTCACCGGGGCGGTGGTCACAAGCGGCGTTACCGCGACATTGACTTCCGCCGCGACAAGAAGGGCGTGCCGGCTCGCGTGGTGAGCATTGAGTACGATCCGAACCGCTCGGCGCGTATCGCGCTGCTGAACTATGCCGACGGCGAGAAGCGATACATCATCGCTCCGCTGGGGCTGCGTGTTGGCGACACGGTGATGAGCGGGCCCCGCACTGAGTTGCGCCCCGGCAATACGATGCCGCTGCGCAACATCCCGATGGGCACGATGGTCCATAACATCGAGCTACAGCCCGGACGCGGCGGGCAGCTTGTGCGGGCCGCCGGCACGTCGGCGCAGATCATTGCCAAAGAAGGCGAATACGCGATTGTGCGGCTCCCTTCGAGTGAAGAGCGCCTCATCCAGCTTGACAACCTGGCGACGATTGGCCAGGTCGGCAACGTCGAGCATGGGAACATCAAGCTCGGCAAAGCCGGCCGCAAGCGCCATATGGGCATTCGCCCGACGGTGCGCGGCTCAGCGATGTCCCCCCGCGACCATCCCCATGGTGGTGGCGAGGGCCGCTCGCCCGTCGGTATGGCCGGGCCGAAGACGCCCTGGGGCAAGCCGGCGCTGGGCGCCCGTACGCGCCGCAACAAGAGAACTGATAAGTACATCTTCCGTCGCCGCACGAAGAAGCGCCGGTAAGGAGGTTGGAGAGGCATGGGACGCTCACTAAAGAAGGGGCCCTATGTGGACCCCCGTCTGCTAGAAAAAGTTGAAGAATTGAACGCGGCAAACCGCCGGCAGGTCATTCGGACCTGGTCGCGTGCCAGCACAATCTTCCCGCAAATGGTCGGGCACACGATCGCCGTACACGATGGCCGGCGCCACGTTCCCATCTACATCACAGAAAACATGGTCGGCCACAAGCTGGGCGAGTTTGCGCCCACGCGTACCTTCCGTGGTCATGTGCGCGAGTCGAAGACCGAGCGCAAGGCGAGAAGGGGAGGTTAAGCGATGGCTGACGAGAGATTTGAAGTTAAAGCAGTTGCACGGCATATCCCGATGACGCCGCAGAAAGTGCGCCTGGTTGTGGATACGGTACGCGGCAAAGGTGCGCGGGAGGCGCTGGACATCCTGCGCCACATGCCCCACAGCGCCGCCGATCCGGTCTATAAGGTGATCCGTTCGGCTGTTGCTAACGCGGAAGAGAATTTTGGCCTGGATATCGACGAGCTCTATGTGAGCAGGATCGTCGCAGATGACGGTCCGCGCCATCGTCTGGCGCCCTATGGAGGTCGTTTTGCCGGCCGTGGTCGCTTCCGCCGCGTGATCAAGCGCTCGTCGCATATAACCGTGTATCTGGCCGAGCGCGAGCTCACCGAGTATTGATAAGAAGGAGGCGTAACTTTGGGCCGTAAAGTTCATCCCATAGGTTTTCGACTGAAGTCGATCCGTGATTGGAATACGCGTTGGTATGCCGAGGGTGAGCGCTATCGCGACCTGCTGCTGGAGGATTTCGAAATCCGTCGCCGGATTAACGAAGAACTCCCGCAGGCCGGTATCTCCCACGTGGAGATCGAGCGCTTCCCGAACCAGGTACAGGTGACGGTCTGGACCTCAAAGCCGGGTATCGTCATCGGCCGGAAAGGCGCTACTGTGAAAGCGCTGCGTGGTATGCTGCGCGACCTGACCGATAAAGCGGTCAAGCTGGAAGTGGAAGAAATCGCCGATCCCGATCTCGACGCCCAGCTCATTGCCGAAAATATCGCCGGCCAGCTCGAGCGCCGTATCGCCCACGGGCGCGCGATGAAGCGCGCTGCCGCCCAGGCGATTCGCCAGGGCGCCGAGGGCGTGCGCATTGAAGCGGCGGGCCGCCTGGGCGGCTCGGACATGGCCCGCACCGAGAAGGTATGGGAGGGCCGCGTGCCGCGGAACACCATTCGCGCCGACCTGGATTTCGCCACCGCCGAAGCCACCACGACTTTTGGCAAGATCGGCGTGAAAGTCTGGGTATACAAGGGCGAGGTGTTGCCGCAGCGCGAGCCTGAGGCGACCGACGTCTACGTCAGCGAATAAGCGCGACGGAGTAAATGATTATGTTAATGCCAAAACGTGTGAAATACCGCAAACAGTTCCGCGGGCGCATGCGCGGCATGGCGAAAGGTGGCACCGAGCTGCTGCAGGGCGATTTCGGCCTGCAGGCGCTGGAGCCGGGCTGGATCACCAGCCGCCAGATTGAAGCCGTCCGTCGTACGGTGACACGTCACATGAAGCGCCGTGGTAAGTACTGGATCCGCATCTTCCCGGACAAGCCCGTTACGGCCAAGCCGGCCGAGACCCGTATGGGGAAGGGTAAGGGTTCGGTGGACCACTGGGTCGCCGTAGTGAAGCCCGGCCGTGTCCTCTTCGAGCTATCCGGCGTGCCCGACGATGTTGCCCGCGAAGCGTTGAGTCTGGCCAGCTATAAGCTGCCCATCAAGACGCAAATCGTATCCCGCGAGGAGAGGCTGTAATGGCGCACATCGTCGAGTTACGGGGTATGAGTAATGAGCGACTGGAAGAGATGCTGGAGAACGCTCGCGAAGAGCTGTTCAACCTGCGCTTCCAGGCAGCTTCCGCGCGGCTGGAGAACACAGCCCGCATTCGCGTCGTCCGGCGCGAGGTAGCGCAGATCCAGGAAGTGCTGCACAAGCGCCAGCTGGCTGTGGAAGCCGCCCAGCGGCAGCCCGAGATCGCCGGGGCGCTTGCGGACAAAACGTGGAACGCAGACGTTCACTTCGACTACGAACAGAACGGTTGGGTCGTGACCTTCCGCAGCAAGGATGGCGCCGAGCTGGCCAGAGCGCTGATCGATCTCAACAAGAAGAGCGCCGGCAAGCGCAAGCAGCGCGACGAGGCCAACCTCGTCAAGAGCTATGAAGTGATAGGGTAAGCAGATGAGAGAACAACGCAAACGTCTGACCGGCGTGGTCAGCAGCGACAAGATGGATAAGACCGTGGTGGTCAACGTGACGACCACCAAGCGCCATCCGCTCTACAAAAAAGTCGTGCGTCTGGTCAAGAAGTACAAGGCTCACGACGAGAGCAACGAAGTGCGCGAAGGCGACGTTGTCGAAATCATCGAATCCAAGCCCTACAGCCGGCACAAGCGCTGGGCGGTGGTGCGCGTGATCGAGCGCGCCAAGTAGGAGGAGTGGAACGATGATTCAGCAGGAAAGTCGTCTAAAAGTGGCCGACAACTCGGGCGCCCGCGAACTCCTGGTCATTCAGGTGACAGGCGGGTCGCGGCGCCGATACGGTGGTGTTGGCGATATCGTCGTCGCCACCGTGAAGAAGGCTACGCCCAATTCGAACATTAAGAAGAGCCAGATCGTGCGCGCCGTCATCGTGCGGACCAACAAAGAGTACCGCCGCGACGATGGCAGCTATATTCGTTTCGACGACAACGCCGCTGTTATCCTTGCCGGCGAGTCGCAGGCGCCTGTGGGTACGCGCATCTTCGGACCGGTGGCGCGCGAGCTGCGCGAGCAGGGCTTCAGCCGTATTCTGTCGCTGGCGCCCGAAGTGCTGTAGCGAGGGTAGACGGAAATGCATATTAAAAAAGGTGACACCGTCGTCGTCATCGCCGGAAACGATAAGGGTGTGCGCGGTGAGGTGCTGCGTGTCATTCCTTCCAAGAACCGGGTCGTCGTCAAGGGCGTGAACATGGTCAAGAAGCACCAGCGCCCGCGCCAGGGCGGCCGGTCTCAGGTCCAGGGTGGCATTATCGAGTTCGAAGCGCCCATCGACGCGAGCAACGTCATGCTCATCGACCCTGAGAGCGACAAGCCGACGCGCGTCGGTATTCGCGTTGACGACAATGGCCAGAAGATCCGTTTCGCCAAGCGAAGCGGACGCGATATTGATTAACAAACCAGAAAGATAAGTTCTGTGGTGAGCCAGGCAGCGGACGTAGCCGGGCTGGCGATGAGCAATGCGAAGCGCCAGACAGGGCTAGTATAGCTGGCCTGCCACTCAGCGCGGAGGATAACATGGCATTTAAGCCGCTTCCAGAGCAGTACAAAGAAGACGTTGTACCGGCTCTGATGGACGAATTTCAATATAAGAGCGTCATGCAGGTGCCACGTCTGCAGAAGATTGTGGTCAATGTGGGCCTAGGCGAGGCTTTGGATAATCCCAAGGCCATCGACTTTGCCACCAACGACATTATGGCCATTACCGGCCAGAAACCTGTGGTGACGCGGGCCAAAAAGTCCATTGCCTCGTTCAAGCTGCGTGAAGGCCGGTCCATCGGACTGAAAGTAACTTTGCGCGGCGAGCGTATGTGGTCTTTTCTGGCCCGTCTTATCCACGTCGCCCTGCCCCGTACGCGGGACTTCCAGGGCATCTCTCCGGATTCGTTCGACGGCCGGGGTAACTATACCCTGGGCCTGCGCGAGCAGCTGATTTTCCCGGAGATCGAGTACGACAAAATCGACAAGGTGCGTGGGCTCGAAGTAAGTATTGTCACGACCGCGCAGACCGATGAAGAAGGGCGGCGGCTCCTCAGCCTCTTGGGGATGCCGTTTGCGGAAAGTTAAGGAGTTATCGATGGCGAAGAAGTCAATGACCGCCCGGGAGACGCGTCGTAAATATCGTGTGCGCGTTCGCAATCGCTGCCAGTACGTCGATCCGCGTTCTGGCAAGATTTGCGGCCGGCCGCGTGGTTACATGCGCCGCTTCGGTCTCTGCCGGATCCACTTCCGTGAAGAAGCGCTGAAGGGCAATATCCCTGGCGTGGTCAAGTCAAGCTGGTAACAGGTACAGAACCATGTCAATGAGTGATCCTATTGCAGATATGTTGACGCGGGTACGGAATGCCTTGCGGCGCCAGCACCAGGCTGTCTCGATTCCCCACTCGAAGCTCAACGAGGCTGTGGCCCGTGTGCTCAAGGAAGAGGGATATATCGAAGACTATCAGGTATTGCCGGAGAAGCCACGGCCTGTACTGCGCATCAAGTTGAAGTACGTCGGCGACCGGCGGAACCGCGAGTCGGTTATTACCGACTTGCAGCGGGTTAGCAAGCCCGGCCGGCGCGTCTACGTCGGTAGTGACGAAATTCCCTGGGTACTGAACGGAATGGGTATTGCCGTTCTGACCACGCCACAGGGTGTGATGACCGGCCATAAGGCTCGTCGCCTCGGTATAGGCGGCGAAGTCTTGTGCAAGGTCTGGTAACGGAGGTTAGGCATGTCTCGTATCGGTAAGATGCCGATCCAGGTGCCCGACGGCGTAAAGATCGAAATGAAGGGAAACCGGGTGGCGGTTTCCGGTAAGCGTGGCTCGCTGGAGCAGACGTTCCATCCTGATATGCAGATTGCCCTTGAGGATGGCGTGCTCACGGTGTCTCGCCCTACCGATTCCCGCCAGCACCGGTCGCTCCATGGTCTGACCCGGGCTTTGCTCAATAACATGGTCACGGGCGTCAGCGAAGGGTTTACCCGGCGCCTGGTGGTCGAAGGTGTTGGCTACCGGGCCGAAATGAGTGGGAATAACCTGGTCCTGTATGTAGGCTATTCGCACCCGGTGCAGTTTGAGCCCGTCGACCAGCTCAGCTTTGAGGTGCTCGATCGTGGTAAGACCATTATTGTCACCGGCGCCGATAAAGAGCTGGTTGGTGAGATCAGCGCCCGTATTCGCAAGATAAGGCCCCCGGAGCCCTACAAGGGCAAGGGGATCCGCTATGAGGACGAGCATGTCCGGCGCAAGGCGGGCAAGGCCGGTAAGGTGTAGGTGAGGTTGCTATGTCAGCAAAGTCTCGTGAAGCACGGCAGCGACGCCACCGTCGTATCCGCGCCAAGATTTCCGGTACGGCTGAGAGGCCGCGCCTCAATGTATTTCGCAGCCTGAACCACGTCTACGTCCAGGTGATAGACGACGTAGCGGGCCATACCCTGGTCTCTGCCTCTACGATGGAGGCAGGCCTGCAGTCCGAACTAGAGGGCAAGAAGAAATCCGAGCAGGCAGCTATCGTCGGCCGGGTCCTGGGCGAGCGTGCGCTGAACGCCGGTATCCGCCAGGTGGTATTCGACCGCGGCGGCTATCCCTATCACGGCCGGATCAAGGCTGTGGCCGAGGCTGCGCGCGAAGCTGGCCTGGAGTTTTAGGCAGGAGAGAAGAATGGGTAACAGACGACAGCAATTTCGAGACAGCGAACGTCCCGAATTCGACGAACGAATCATCGACATCAATCGCGTCGCCAAGGTCCATCAGGGCGGTCGCCGTTTCGCCTTCCGCGTGCTCGTAGTCGTCGGCGATAACCGTGGTAGCGTGGGCTATGGCGTCGGCAAGGCGCGTTCGGTGCCAGACGCGATCCGTAAGGGGCTGGAGGCCGCGCGCAAAGACATGCGCCAGGTGCCGATGGTCGGCAACACTATCCCCCACGAGATCGTCGGCGAGTATGGCGCCGCGCGCGTGCTGCTCAAGCCGGCATCGCCCGGTACCGGCGTTATCGCCGGGGGCGGCGTCCGTGCCGTTCTGGAAGCAGCCGGCTACCGCGACATTCTGTCCAAGTCGTTGGGCAGTGACAACGTGCTCAACATCGTCGGCGCGACGATGAACGGCCTGGAGCGGCTGAAGACAATCGAGGCCGAAGCCCGGCGGCGAGGCAAGGAGCCAAACGAGGTCGCGCCCTTCTGGAGTCGGAACTATGAGTAAAAAACTGCGCATTACCTACGTAAAAAGCGCGATCGGCTACAACGAAAAGCAGAAAGCGACCATCCGGGCGCTGGGCTTCCGTAAGCTCAACCAGACCGTTGAACTGGAGGACAACCCGGCAATCCGCGGTATGGTCAACAAAGTCAGTCACCTGGTGACTGTCGAAGAGGAAGAATAGCCATGAAACTGAACGATCTGCGTCCGGATGAAGGCTCCCGGAAGAAGCGCAAGCGAGTGGGTCGTGGTATTGCGGCCGGCCAGGGTAAGACGGCCGGTCGTGGCACGAAAGGTCAGAAGGCCCGCAGTGGTGGTGGCGTGGCCCCTTATTTTGAGGGTGGTCAGCTTCCGCTGGCCCGCCGCCTCCCCTACAAGCGGGGATTCAAGAACCGTAACAAGATCGTCTATCAGCCAGTCAACATTCGTGATCTGGCCGGATTCGAAGAAGGGACCGAGATTAACCCGGTTATCCTCACCGTCGTCGGCCTGCTCAAGAGCCCGGATGACCCGTATGTGGTCCTGGGCGATGGCGACATCGACGTTGCTCTGGTAGTGAAGGCCCATCGCTTCTCTAAGTCTGCGCAGGAGAAGATCGAGAAAGCTGGCGGCCGGGTAGAGCTGTTGTCGCTCGACTCGGAGTCGTAACCGTTTCTGCATCATCTGTCCCTCGCCCGGGGAATGTCATCTTTCCCTGGCGGGGGCCGCTGCAGATACGAGCGCTTCCACACTCGTGTTAGCCCGAAAGGCCCTGAGAGGCCCGATAGGAGAGGTCCTTCGATGATAGAATCCATTCGTAACGCCTATGCGCTGCCCGACCTGCGCCGGCGCATCCTCTATACGATTCTCGTTCTGGTTATCTACCGACTGGTGGCCAATATCCCCGCGCCGGGAGTCAATCTGGCGGCGTGGCTGCAGTTTACCAGTGGCGCCACGACCGGTAACCGCTTCCTGGACGTGCTCGACCTGCTTTCCGGCGGGGCCGTGCGCAACTTCTCGGTCATGGCGATGGGCGTGTATCCGTACATTACGGCCTCCATTATCCTCCAGCTGCTGACGCCGCTTATCCCGCAGCTGGAAGAGCTGCAGGCAGAAGGCGAGAGCGGGCGTAATAAGATTACGCGCATCACCTACTTCCTGACGGTGCCCCTGGCCATTCTGCAGGCCGTCGGCCAGATCCGTCTCGTCGGCTTCAGCCTGGGCGGTATGGAGACGATTATGCCCTTCTTTGGCTTCGGCAACGCCACCGAGACGCTGGCGACGCTGACGACGTTGCTGGCGATGACGGGCGGCACCATGTTTGCCATCTGGCTCGGCGAGCTGATCACCGAAAATGGGATTGGGCAGGGCATCTCGCTGATCATCTTCGGCGGTATCGTCGCCGGCGTGCCCGAGAATCTGGCCCGGCTGTTTGCGCCGGGCACTGACCCGACCGCGCGGTGGTTCACCATTGCCGCCTTCGTCCTGCTGACAGTCGTCACGGTCCTGGTCATCGTCGTCGTTCAGGAAGGGCAGAGGCGGTTGCCCGTGCAGTATGGGCGGCGCGTGCGCGGGCGCAAGGTCTACCAGGGACAGAGCACCTACATCCCGCTGAAGGTCAACACAGCGGGCATGATCCCGATCATCTTCGCCCAGTCGCTGCTGACATTCCCGGCGCTTATCGCCCAGTTCTTCATCAACCCGGAAAGCACCGGCATTGGCACGCGCATTGCCAACTACATCTACCAGACCCTGGGCAACGCCGAAGGATTTGTCTACTGGTTCGTCTACTTCCTGCTGGTCGTGGGTTTCACCTTCTTCTACACAGACGTGATGGTGCAGCAGCAGAACCTGGCACAGACGCTGCAGAGGCAGGGCGGCTTCATCCCCGGCATCCGGCCGGGGCAGCGGACACAGAGCTACATCACCTCGGTGGTGCGGCGCATTACGCTGGTCGGCGCCCTCTTCCTGGGTATCGTCGCCATCCTGCCGGGTATCATGCAGCTCGTCGGCTCGCTTCTGCAGATTCCCGATCTGGAGCAGAGCGCTCTCGTGGTCAGCGGCTCCGGCTTGATCATTGTCGTCGGCGTCGTCATCGACACGCTGCGCCAGCTTGAGGCTCAGCTCCTCATGCGTCGCTACGAAGGCTTCATCGGTTAACGTTCGGCGGGACTGGACAGGTTTTCAAAACCTGTCCAGTCTTTGACCGAAGACAGGTTCTACATCGAGGCAATTAACGACAGATCATGGCTACCTTCGTCGTCTTAATGGGTGGGCCGGGCGCCGGCAAAGGCACTCAGGCCAAACGGCTGGAGCGCGAGCTGGGGATTCCCCAGATTGCTACCGGCGATCTCTTCCGCGAAAACCTGCAGAACAACACGGAGCTGGGGCAGACGGCGCGGAAATACATGGACGCCGGCGAGCTGGTTCCTGACGAGGTGACAATTGGCATGGTGCGCCAGCGGCTGAGCGGCGAGGGCCGCAGCCAGGGCGCGATCTTCGATGGCTTTCCGCGCACGTGCCCCCAGGCCGAGGCGCTGGAAGCGCTGCTGGCGGAGTGGGGCGAGAAGCTGGCCGTTGTCCTCTACATCAACGTCCGGCGCGACGTTCTTCTGCAGCGACTGGCTGGCCGGTGGACCTGCCCGATCTGCGGGCGCGTCTACCACGTGTTGTTCAATCCGCCGAAAGAGGCCGGCGTCTGCGACGTGGACGGAGGCAAGCTTTTCCAGCGCGCCGACGACACAGAAGAGACGCAGCGGCGG
Organism: Chloroflexota bacterium; assembly: GCA_012515125.1. Classification (GTDB taxonomy): domain Bacteria; phylum Chloroflexota; class Anaerolineae; order Promineifilales; family Promineifilaceae; genus JAAYYY01. The sequence continues at coordinate 11,312 of JAAYYY010000213.1, read as the reverse complement.
CGGATCGACGTTTATTTCGAGCAGACGGCGCCCGTCCTGGACTATTACCGGGAGCAGGGAATGCTGGTAGAGATCGACGGCGAGCAGAGTATTGAAGAAGTGACCGAGTCGCTGGTTGCCGCCATCAGGGACGCCACATGATCGTCTTGAAGTCTGCTGCTGAGCTGGCGATCATGCGCGAGGCAGGACGTATCGTCGCCCGCGTTCTCGAAGCGATCCGCGAGGCAGCCCGGCCCGGCGTCACGACGACCGAACTGGACGCGCTGGCCGAACGTATTCTGGAGCAACACAACGCCCGGCCGGTGTTCAAGGGTTACACGTTCAGTGAGGAGATTCCGCCCTTTCCCGCCACGATCACGGCGTCGGTCAACGAAGAGCTGGTGCATGGCATTCCAGGCAGCCGGCGGCTACGCGAGGGCGACCTCTTCACCGCCGATTGCGGCTGTCTGTACAATGGCTTCGTCGGCGACGCAGCGATCACGATAGGGATTGGCACGATCAGCCCGGAGGCGCAGCGCCTACTCGACGTGACTAACGAGGCGCTGGCGGTCGGTATTGCCGCAGCCAAAGCGGGGAATCGCATAGGCGATGTCTCTGCGGCCATTCAGTGCTACGTCGAGGGGCAGGGCTACAACGTCGTGCGAGGCTATGGCGGGCATGGCGTCGGGCGGACCATGCACGAAGACCCGCATGTGCCCAACTATGGCCGGCCAAACCGGGGCACGCTACTCCGTCCCGGCATGACGTTCGCCATCGAACCGATGGTCCTGCAAGGTAAGAAGGAGGTTATAACCCTCGAGGATAGGTGGACGGTTGTGGCGAAAGATGGGAAACTTACGGCTCACTGTGAGCACACGATTGCCGTGACCGACAACGGCGCGGAGATCTTGACAACATTGTAGACCAACAGACGAGCTGGGTAGCTTTCGGCTGCCACGGAAAGGCTCGTCTGTTTACTGTGTGAGGTGGATGAAAATGAAGGTATCCGCATCTGTAAAGCGGCGCTGTCCCAAGTGTAAGATCGTGAAGCGTAGAGGCATTGTGCGTGTCATCTGCGAAAACCCGAACCATAAGCAGCGCCAGGGTTAAGTAGAAAGGTAGGAGAGGTATTATGGCTCGTATCGCCGGTGTTGATATTCCGCGTGATAAACAGGTTAGTACCAGCCTGACTTATATTTATGGCATCGGTCCCAGCCGCAGCCAGGAAATCCTCAGCCAGGCCGGTATCGATCCCGAAACGCGCGTCAAGGACCTGTCGGAGGTGGATGTGACCCGCCTGCGGCAGATCATCGACAACGATTACACGGTCGAAGGCGACCTGCGGCGGGAAGTCGCGATGAACATCAAGCGGCTGACTGAGATTGGCTGCTATCGCGGCCTGCGCCATCGCCGCAGCCTGCCCGTTCATGGGCAGCGGACCAAGACGAACGCGCGTACACGTAAGGGTCCAAAGAAGACGGTGGCCGGTCGTGGTCGTCGTCGTGGTGCGAAGAAGTAAGTCTGGTGGGTCGAGGACGGCAGTCCGGTTTCTTGCCGGGGACACCGTCAGCGCGCCATTACGGTAATAGGAGAGACTATGGGTCGCAGACGTCGTCAACAGGGACGTAAAAAGATCACGAAGATGGTGCCCCAGGGCACGGCCTATGTGCATGCCACGTTCAACAACACGATCGTCACGATGACGGACGAAATGGGTAACGCCATCTGCTGGGCAAGCGGTGGTACGTCGGGCTTCAAGGGCTCGCGTAAGAGCACGCCATATGCGGCGCGCGTTGCGGCACAGAATGCAGCGCGTGAGGCTCAGGAACACGGCATGCAGGAGATCGACGTTGTCGTGAAGGGTCCGGGTCCGGGTCGCGAAGCAGCCATCCGTGCGCTGCAGGCTTCCGGCATTCGGGTCCGCTCGATTTCCGACGTGACGCCTGTGCCGCACAATGGGTGCCGCCCGCCCAAGAAACGGCGCGTCTAGCGCGCTTCTTTGCTTTGCCGGTTGTCCTGTCGGGCCGCCGGCAGAGGTCTGGTGTGTAGAACCGTCTTATTGTCGTTAAATCTCAGGGCTGCGCCGGAAGGTGCGGCCTATCGATTGCGTAGCAGTAGTAAGAGAGGGACGAAGGGTCGCCAAGCCTGTAAACCTCTTGATAACCATTGGAAACCGTAGGAGGTTAAGTTGGCACGTTACACTGGTCCAGTGTGCAAGCTTTGTCGTCGTGAAGGCGAAAAGCTGTTTTTGAAGGGGACGCGGTGCATGACCCCGAAATGTAGTGTCGAGCGCCGGCCTTACCCACCGGGACAGCATGGTCGTGAAAAGCAGTTCCGGCGTGGTCGTGCGTCTGACTATCTGTTGCAGCTCCGCGAAAAGCAGAAAGCGCGTCGTATCTACGGCGTGCTGGAGCGGCAGTTCAGCACCTACTTTGAGAAAGCTAACCAGCAGCCTGGGCTAACGGGTGCGAACCTGCTCAAGATGCTGGAACGGCGTTTGGACAATGTCGTCTACCGGCTCGGTCTGGCTGATTCGCGTGCGCAGGCACGCCAGCTCGTTAACCATGGTCATATTATGATCAATGGCCGGCGCACGAGTATCCCATCGGCGCTTGTGGCTGAAGGCGATACCGTTTCGGTACGGCCGGAGAGCCTGAGCCGCACCTACTTCCGGGATCTGCGCCAGGAGCTGGATGATCGCCAGGTACCGCGATGGCTCGCTCTGGATACGAAGAACCTGTCGGCACGCGTACTGCAGCTTCCCGAGCGTGAGGATATTGACACCACGGTGAACGAGCAGCTCATCGTCGAGTTCTACTCCCGCTAACCATTGAGAAGAGAGAGGCCAAACGCCTTGCCGAGTTTGGGAGGAAATAACGTTGTCTATCAGTAACCTGGTCTTGCCCAAGATTGAAAGCAGTGCGATGACCCAGGAGTATGGTAAGTTCATCCTTGGGCCCCTGGAGCGTGGTTACGGCACGACGATCGGCAACTCGTTGCGGCGGGTCCTGCTGGCTTCCCTGCCTGGGGCGGCAGTCACGTCGATGCGTGTTACCGACGTTCCGCACGAGTTCTCGGCGATCCCGCACGTCCGTGAAGATATGATGCAGCTCATCCTGCACGTCAAGCAGCTGCGCTTTAAGCTGCACGACGTGGAGAGCGCCCGCATCCGCCTGGAGGTGCACGGTGCCGGTGTCGTCACCGGAGCGGACCTGATCCTGCCGCCCGAGGTAGAACTGGTCAATCCTGATCTCTACCTGTTCACCGTCGACGACGACGATGCCTTTCTGGAGGTCGAGATGACGGTGGAAAGCGGCCGTGGTTATTCCCCGGCCGAGGAACGTGGTCGTCTACCCATTGGCGAGCTGCCTGTGGATGCTATCTTCAGCCCTATCCGGCGCGTCGGCTACGAAGTCGAGAATACGCGCGTGGGCCAGGTGGCTGACTACGACCGCGTGGTCATGGAGATCTGGACCGACGGCACGATCCGTCCTGAAGAGGCCCTGGCCAAGGCTGCACAGATCATGGTGCAGTATCTCCGGCCTCTGGGTGGCATCAGCGAAGAGACCTTCCTTCCTGTGGAAGAAGAGGAAGAGGAAGAGTCGATTCCCAATGAGATTTACGACACGCCAATTGAGTCGCTCGACCTCAGCGTCCGTGTCTTCAACTCGCTGAAGCGGACCGGCATCACCAAAGTCGGCGAGATGCTGGATATGCTGGAGCGGGGCGAAGAGACCATGCTCGCCATTCGTAACTTTGGCGAAAAGTCGCTCGAGGAACTGAAGCAGCAGCTCATTGCCAAGGGCTTCCTGCCCGACGATGGCACCGTACAGAACGAGATGTAAACCGGCTGTTTCGCCAACCAGTCCGGGCCGGTCGTTGCCAGCCCGGTTAGCGAACGCAACTAGCTAGCGAAAGACGAGGAATTGAGATGCGACATAAAGTAGCAGGTCGCAAACTGGGCCGTGATAGCGCACACCGTAAGGCATTGCGCCGGAATATGGTAGCTGACCTGATTGCCCACGAGCGACTGATTACCACGGATGCTAAAGCGCGGATGCTCCGTCCGGTGGCCGAACGGGTTATTACCATTGCCAAGCGCGGTCTGGCTCGCGGCGATGCGAGTGCTGTGCATGCCCGCCGTCTCGTCGCCACCCGCATGGCGGCGAAGCGTGTCGTGGAGAATGAGGACGGCGAACGTATCGAGGTCGATACGATTAAGAAGCTCTTCGACGAGATCGCCCCACGCTACGAAACGCGGCCGGGCGGATACACGCGGATAATCAAGATCGGCCCCCGGCCGGGCGATGCTGCCAAACGGGCGATGATCATGCTCGTCGAGGCAGAGGAGGCCTGAGGTCACGTCTAGCAGGTGAAGACCCGGCGTTACCGCGCCACGGTAGAGTACGACGGCACCGGTTACTATGGCTTCCAACGCCAGGTGCCAGAGCAGCCCACGATTCAAGGTGAGCTGGAGCGTGCTCTACAGGCCGTTGCGGACCGTCCCGTCCCCGTTACCGGCGCGGGCCGCACAGACAGTGGCGTGCACGCCTGTGGTCAGGTCATCAGTTTTGAGCTGGCCTGGCCGCACGGGGTCGAAGCGTTGCAGCGTGCCCTGAACGCCAACCTGCCGCCCGCCATCGCCCTGGTCGAGGTGTGCGAGGCGGCGCCAGACTTCCACCCGCGCTTTGATGCGCGACGGAGAAGTTACCGTTATTACGTTTACAATGCACCCGTGCGCAGCCCGCTGCGCCACTTGCGCTGCTGGCATCTGAGCCAGCCGCTTGACCTGGCGCTGATGAACGAGGCAGCCGCTTACCTGGTTGGCGAACACGACTTCGCCACATTTGGGCAGCCCCCGCAGGGCGAGAACAGTGTGCGTGTGGTTTATCGCGCACAGTGGGAACGCCAGGGGCCGATGCTTCTGTTCACCATTGAGGGCAATGCCTTTCTACAGCGAATGGTGCGCAGTATTGTCGGCTCGCTGCGCCTGGTGGGTGACGGGCGCTGGACGGTAGACGACTTTGTCGCTGCGTTCCGGGCCCGCGATCGTGACCGGGCCGGTCAGACGGCGCCGCCGGACGGGTTGTACCTGACTGCCGTGAGCTATGATGAGTGATGATCATGGTGGAGATGAAATGATGAAGACGATTTGGACAAAAGAAGCGGACGTCGAGCGGAACTGGTATATCGTCGACGCCGAAGGGAAAACCCTGGGCCGGCTGGCTTCGCAGATAGCAGCCGTCCTGCGGGGCAAGCACAAGCCCATCTACAACCCGTCGGTAGACACAGGAGACTTTGTCATCGTGGTGAATGCCGACAAGATTCACGTGACGGGCCGGCGCATGGACCAGAAGAAGTATTACACCCATTCTGGCTACCAGGGCGGTTTGAAGGAGCGTACACTGCGCCAGATGATGGAGAAGTCGCCGGAGCGCGTCATCCAGCTGGCCGTACGTGGCATGCTGCCGAAGAACGTGCTGGGCCGGAAGATGATCAAGAAGTTGAAGGTTTACGCCGGGCCGGACCATCCGCACGCGGCGCAGCGGCCGGAAACGCTGGAAATCTAGGAGATCGAAAGGCATGGAACTTCCTGAAGTATTGCAGGATGAGCAGTATTACGAAGGCATTGGCCGTCGTAAGCGCTCCTCGGCGCGGGTACGTATTTACCCGGCCGTGCAGGGGCAACCTTTGTTTCTGGTCAACGACAAAGACGTCCGGGAGTATTTCCCGCGTTTTGGCGACTATGACATCCTGATCGGCCCGCTCGCCGACACCGACCTCCTGGGTCGTGTCGCCGTGACGGTCCTCGTCGAAGGCGGCGGCATTACGGGCCAGCGCGACTCCGTCCGCCTTGGCCTCGCCCGGGCGCTGGTCAAGTACGACGAAAACCTGCGCGGTGTGCTGCGCGAGCACGGTCATCTAACACGCGATCCGCGCGTCAAGGAACGCAAGAAGCCCGGCCTGAAGCGTGCACGTAAGGCGCCGACCTACACCAAGCGTTAAGCGTCATACCGGCTTCGCCGTGCACAGCGTGGCGCTGAGCCGGCTGAGGCAGGCTGTTCTCGCAATTTCCACCAATTGTCAGGGCATCCCGGCACTGGCGGCGATGCCGATGAAGGCGAGAAGCCCAATCTCGCCTTCTTCTTTTTGGCAAACATTATGGCTGAATCGCTAGGCGGCATCATCATCGTTGGGCTGGGGCCAGGCGACGGCAGGCTGCTGACGCAGGAAGCATGGCAGCTACTCCAGGAAGCGGGCGAAGTCTACCTACGCACGAGCCGCCACCCGGCCGTCGCCGACCTGCCGGCCCACATCGTGCGCCGCAGCTTCGACCATGTGTACGACAGTGCCGATGAGTTTGCCGCCGTGTACGCGGAAATCGCCGACACGGTGCTGCAGCTTGCCCGGCGACCCGAGGGAGTCATCTACGCCGTGCCGGGCCATCCCCATATTGCCGAGGCGACGGTCACGGCGATTACAGAAGGGGCCGCAGCCGCCGGGCTGCCGGTGCGCGTCGTTGCCGGGCTGAGCTTTGTAGAGCCGACCCTGACTGCTCTGGGTCTGGACGGGCTGAACGGCCTGCAGCTCTACGACGCCATCACCGTAGCGACCTATAACCACCCGCCGGTGAACCCGGACGCTCCCCTCTTGCTCGGACAGGTCTATAACCGGCTGCTCGCCAGCGAGCTGAAGCTGGCCCTGATGGCCATCTATCCCGACGAACATCCCGTCACGCTGGTCCATGCGGCGGGTACAGACGAGGAGCTATTAGAGCAGATCCACCTTTATGAGCTGGATCGCAGCCGCCACATCGACCACCTGACCACGCTCTTTGTGCCGCCGCTGCCTATTCCGGCCAGCCTGGAAGCCCTTGCCGAGGCGGTAGCGGTGCTGCGCGGTCCCAACGGCTGCCCGTGGGACCAGGAACAGACGCCGCAGTCGCTGCGCGCCGGCTTCCTTGAGGAGGCAGCCGAGGTGCTTGACGCGCTCGACCGGGATGACGTGGAGAACCTGCGCGAAGAGCTGGGCGACGTGCTCCTGCACATCGTCATGCAGACGCAGATGGCCCGTGAAGAGGAGCTTTTCCGGCTCAGCGACGTCGTCGCAGGCATCTACGCCAAAATCAAGCGCCGCCACCCACATGTCTGGGGTGACTGGGAAGCTGAGCACAGCGCCGAGGTCATCGCCAATTGGGAAGTAATCAAAGCGCGGGAAAAAGGAGAGACTGGCGCGCGACCCGCCTCGCTTCTCGACAACATTCCGGCTTCCCTGCCAGCCCTCGCACGCTCGCAGAAGATCCAGCAGCGCGTGCGCAAGGCCGGCTTCGATTGGCCTGCCCTCGATGGGGTCATCGCCAAGCTGCACGAAGAAATCCACGAGCTGGCCCAGGCAGGTAATGCAGTTGCCCAAAACGCCGAAATGGGCGATCTTTTGTTTGCTGCCGTCAACTGGGCGCGCTGGCTGGGCATCGACGCCGAAGCTGCCCTGCGCGAGGCGAACCTGCGCTTCGACCGCCGCTTCCGCCAACTGGAAGCACTAGCTGCCGAACGAGGAATCGCTCTGGATGCCGCACCGGTTGACATCGACGTTCTGGAAGCGTTGTGGCAGGAAGTAAAGGAGAGAGAAGCTTGAGTCTGGTCAATCTGCTTATGCTGCTCCTCGCCGGGGCCAGCGTCATCGCCGCCATCGTCTCCGCACTGGCCGGCCTGGGCCTTCGCTCTCGTGTGGCAAGCTCGGCCTACGGCGTGGGACGCCAGGAAATGCGCCGGACGATGCATGTAGCTTTCATCCGGGCGCTGGGCTTCGGCCTGCTGGCGCTCATCTTTCTGGCCGTCTATGGGTTGAGTGCCCGGCCAGACGACGTTCTTTCGACGGAGCCGAACATTGACTTCACCCCGCCGCCCGTGGCTTCTCCAACGCTGGAGGCAGAGCCGACGAACACCCGGGCCGCAGCGACGGCGACCCTTCCGGCCGGGTCGCCAACGCCGGAAATCACACCCACGGTGTCCATCACGCCCACACCGGAGCCATCCGCCATCGTGATCGCGCCGGCCGGCCTCTATCTCCGTGAAGCGCCTGGCGGGACAGAGGAGCTGGAGCTGATTGCCGAAGGAACATCTCTGGTGCTGCTGCCCGGCCGGGAGACGGTTGACGATCTCGAATGGCAGCAGGTCCGCTCGCCCAGCGGCCTGGAAGGCTGGGTGGCGGCTGATTTCCTCGACTATCAGCAGTAGGGGGCGTGCCTGCACGCAGACAATAAAAAGGCATGGCAACTACAAAACGAGTTGCCATGCCAACTACCCCACAGAGGTGGACTACTCCACCGCCTAATCGCCCAAGCTATTCTCGCCTCCGTCCAGAAATACCATATCAAGCTGAGTGATGGCTTCCAGCCAGATTGCCGATAGTCCTGATGGGTGTGCGACAATACCCGGCTCAGCGCTTGGTTCGGCGTGTGTCACCGTCTCGTCGCCGGGCTCGAGGACGGTCGGCGTCACTGCCGAGGCCCAGTGAAAGCGGAGACGGCGCTGGCAGGTGCTGCATACCCACTCCTGGAAGCCGTCTGGGTCTACTCGGACCAGTTCCATTACGTGATGATCTTGACTCATCTTCTTCTATCCTCTGGTTCCGCCGCTTCTACTGTCGTCTACCCCTATTGTGCGCCAGGCTGGCTCCGGTTGAAATGGGGAGCTTCCCTACTTTCTTAGCAAAACAACACTATAGGATTGGGGAGAAATCCTGTACGATCAAGATATCATCCGATTGAGTGCACGTGCGTGTGCGTCAAGCGCACCCGGCACAATGAACACAACGGGATTGTCGACGACTCTGGAGGCAACTGGTGGTTGATTCATCTAACAGAACCGGAAAGTCGGTAATACCGGCACGCCACTGCTCGTGGGTGAGACGGTGGGCCTGCAACATTGCTGTGCTGACCCTACTTGCTGTGCTGGCGGCCTGCTCGGCAACAGAAGGCGCCGGGGCGGTGACGGTGCCCGCAACCTATTCCACGCTGACGTTCTTCACACCGCCTCCGCCGGCTGGCACTGAGGTGCCGCCCGCACCCGCGACGGTCAGGTTTGCCGTGATCGGCGACTTCGGCGACGCAGGACCGGCAGAAGAAGCAGTGGCGAATCTTGTGAAGAGCTGGGAGCCTGATTTCATCACAACCACCGGCGACAACAACTACTTCAACGGCAAGGCAGAGACAATCGACGAGAACATCGGCCAGTACTATCACGACTATATTGCTCCCTATAAGGGCGCCTATGGCGCTGGAGCCGACGTAAACCGCTTCTTCCCCGCTCTGGGCGGGCACGACTGGCGCGAGCCGATGGCCCAGCCGCACATTGACTACTTTACTCTGCCCGGCAACGAGTATTACTATGACGTGCGCTGGGGTCCCGTTCACCTCTTTGTGCTCGATAGTCACGACGAGCAGCCAGACGGCAATACCAGCGACTCAGTACAGGCGCGCTGGCTGCAGGAGACTATGGCTGCGTCGGATGCGCCGTGGAAGGTCGTCGTCACGCACCGGCCGCCCTATTCCTCGGGCGATCATGGCCCCTCCGAGCACATGCGCTGGCCGTTTCAGGAGTGGGGCGCCAGCGCCGTCCTCTCGGGCAATGACCATCATTACGAGCGGATCATGGTCGACGGGCTGCCGTACTTCGTCAACGGGCTGGGTGGCGGGCGCATCTACGAGTTTGGCGACGAGGAGATGGAAGGCAGCGCGGTGAAATTTAACGGCACCCACGGCGCGATGCTGGTGGAGGCGGACGCGCAGGTCATGCGCTTCCGCTTCATTACGGTCGGCGGTGAGACAACGGACGACTTCACCCTGGAGAAGTAGGACCAGAACGTGGTTTATGTGGATGCTCCGTGGGCAGGGGGCGGACCAGTTCAGGCTGCGGTTGAATCCAACGATATTAGTCGTTTCGTAACGCTCAGGAGACGATAAAGCCGTAATATGTGCGTGTGCAACGCGTGATGCGGGGTGAGTGCGTGGAGGTAGTCGAATGGGTAAGCGGCGGAAACACTACCTGGTATGGTTTGTGACGCTTAGTGGTCTGTTGTTGGCTGCACTCTCCATTCTCTTTACGTACCTGGGCCGAAAGGCCGGGCTGGATCCAGAAGTGTGGGGCCCTCATCTGTACCAGCCTCCTATTCTGTTGTCGCTTCTGCTGGGATTGCTAATTGTCCTCAAAGGCCCGGATAATCTCTATGGGTGGACTTGGATTGGCCTCGGTTTCTTCTTAGGCGCTTTGCTCCCGTTCGGGCAGAACTACGCTACCCTCGCGTCGCTAGCATCACCAGAACTCCCTCTGGAGCGACCCGCTGCCATGCTCGGCAATTACGCGTGGTTCCTTGGCTTGGCGATGTTCCCGTTGACCATGCTCTACTTTCCGACCGGCAAGCCCCCAACACCGCCCTGGCGATATCTCGGCTGGGCAATCGCCGCGTCGGTCGTGCCGGTCCTGGCCCTGGGATGGATGATTGGGCCCGAAAGCACGGTACCGGTCGAGAACTCGAGCCTGGTCGGGGAGGGGATCCGGCGAACACTGGAATTGGTTCTGATCCTACCTGTTGTCTTCATCTTCCTTTCCATTCCGCTCAGCGCTGTCTCCCTGATTCATCGCTACTTGCTTGCCGATTTCATCGTGCGCCAGCAGCTAAAGTGGTTTGCATATGGGGCTGTGCTGAACACGTTTGGGATTGCAAGCGACTTCGTCTATACAGCACCAGGATACTGGGAACCGCTCAAAGAAGGTCTCATGATCGGCCTTATGCCAATTACAGTCGGTATTGCCATCTTTCGTTACCAGTTGTGGGACATCAACGTCGTCATTCGCAAAACGTTGATTTACTCGGTGGTGACAGCCATTCTTGTCGTCTTCTATTTTGGCAGTGTGCTCCTGGCGCAGAGCGTGCTCGGCTCGCTGACCGACGAGCAGGGTCCTATTGCCGTCGTCCTCTCCACGCTGCTTACTGCCGCTCTCTTTTCTCCGCTGCGCTGGCGCGTCCAGAATGGCATCGACCGGCGCTTCTACCGGAGAAAGTATGATGCACGGCAGATGATCGCCCAATTCGCCCAGAGCGCAAGGAATCAGGTGGAACTGGAAGCTTTGCAGGCCGAACTGCTCAGGGTAGTGCAGGACACAGTACAGCCGGCACAGGCGACGTTATGGCTGAGGAGGTCTGACGAATAGATATCGAGGCCGGGTCTCACAAGTCAAGAAGCCAGAGAGCGATTTGTCATCCGCTCGACGGAACAGCTTCACAGATTGGAGGGAAAAGCAGCAAAGACGGGGGCTGCTGAAGGTAGCCCG
>JAAYYY010000212.1 GCA_012515125.1 Chloroflexota bacterium | reverse complement strand
TTAGCTTATAACAGGCTGCGGGCGAGGGCAAGCGGCCCAAAAACGAAGCGGGGCAGCCGGCCGGAGGTTGCCGGCTGCCCCTAACAGAAGAGGAGGATGTGTTTGTACGGTTATTCGCCGGGCACGACGACGATGGTGCCGGCCATCCCCACGCCGCCCGGCCCGCCGTGCAGGGCGCAGTAATAGGCGTAGGTGCCGGGGTTCTCGAAGGTGAACTCGAACGTGTCGCCCGGCGCCATCTCTCCGCTGGAGAAGAGGCCGCTGTCGGCGTCCACGGTGTGCGGCAACTCGCCGTCGTTGCTCCAGGTGACGGTCGTGCCGGCGACCACGCGCAGTAGCTGCGGCACGAACTCGCTATCCAGGGCGCTGACCGTGTCCACTATCTGGAAGGGCAGCATCACCACGTTGCCGTCCGCATCCATGACCGGGCCGTCGTCGCCGGGGAACTCGTACTCGCCGGCTGTGCCCGCGTCGATGTGCAGCATGGCGTGCAGCGTATCGGTGACGATGGCCGGATCCAGCTCGACGACGACGTTGTAATTGTTGCCCGCCGTCACCGGCGCAAAGCCGGCGACAGGGCCGGGACCACCGTCCTGGTCGGCATGGATGACCATCCAGCCGTCGGCGGCGGCGCGCACGGCCGGCACGACGACCGTGTTCTCCTCGTTGGCGAGCTGGCTGGCGACGCTGACCGCGTCGGCCGGCAGGCCGCTGAGGGCGAAGGGCAGCATGACGACCGCATCGGCGTCGTCACGGGCGGGCACGTCGGCGCCGGGGAACTCGTAGTCGCCTATGGTGCCCTCGTCTACGTGGAGCATGGCGTGGACCGTGTCGGTGGCGCCGGCCACGTCGATGGGCACGGTGACGCTGACATTCTCGCCGGCCGTGACGGGGGCAAAGCCAATGACGGGACCCGGCCCGCCGTCGGCGTCGGCGTGAATGACCATCCAGCCGTCCACAGCGCTATTGACAAGCGGGACGACGACCGTGCCATCTTCGGCCAGCTCCTGGTCGGCCACTTCCAGGCTGTTGGCCCCGGCCGTGGCTTCAGGCTCTTCTGTCGCTTCCGGCTCCTCGGTGGCTTCCGGCTCCTCGGTGGCTTCCGGCTCCTCCGTGGGTTCTGGCTCCTCCGTGGGCTCGGGCTCCGGCTCAGAGGTGGCAGTCGGCTCAGGTTCGGCGGTTGGCTCGACCATTTCCGTCGGCTCAGGCTCGGCGGGCGTCTCGAGCAGGTTGCCTTCGCCGGTATCGTCCGGCGTGTTGCCGCCACAGGCCGCCAGCAGGCCTAGGACGGCGATAAGCAGCAACGGAACAAACAGGCGTTTGAGTGTACGCATTTCTTCCTTTTCCTCCAGTCACACGTCAGTTATCGCGCGCCGCGCCGCCCGGCTGGGCCCTCTGCCGGGTCATGGCGCGGTTCATGGAAGGTATACGGGAAGAAGGGGGGAGCGGATTTATATCTGCCCGCAGGTTAGGTAAGAGGTAAGTGAGAAATTAGAAGAACCAAAGCCGGCGCTAACAGCTAAGAGCTCGTAGCTCTTGGCTTTCAGCCCCCTTACTCCGCGCTGGCGAGGACCCGCGGCCCGGTGGGGCCAGGGCTGCCGCCGGCCGGCTCGATGGTCACGCCAAAGGTGTAGCTATCCAGCGGGTTGGGGGCGCGCACCGTGAGGCTGCCGTAGCCGTCTTCGCCCACGTCGAAGACCCCGCCGCTGATCCGGCCGCCGTTAATCAGCCAGAGCTGGTATTGCTGGCCGGGAGGCAGCGGCTCCAGATGGTCGACGACGAGCGTGCCCAGCTCCGGCCGGTAGTGGCTGCCCAGCACCATGACGCCGGTGGCGTCGGGCGCGTTTTCTGTGCCGACGAGGGCCAGCGTGACCACGGCAGGCGTGTCGGGCGCCGTGGCCTCGCGCGGGCGCAGCAGCAGGCCGAGGGCGGCGACCAGCAGCACCACCAGCAGCGCAGGCCTCCACACCGGGCCGGCGAGCCAGTCGCGCAGGGTGTCCGTCCAGGAGCGCCCGGCCGGCGCTGCGGCGGGCGGCGCGTGTTGTGGCGCTGCCGGGCCGGTGTGGTGGGGCGCGTTCGCCACCAGCCGCTCGCGCAGCCGCGCCTTCAGATAGGCGGGCGGCGCGTGTTGTGGCGCTGCCATCGCCAGTTCGGCGGCGATCGCCTCGTATGCGGCCAGCGTCGCCTGGCAGTCGGGGCAGCCGTCGAGATGAGCGGCTACTTCCGCCTGTTCATCCGCCTCCAGTATGCCCAGCGCGTAGGCCGGGATCGAATCGGTTACGTGTTCCTGTTTCATCTTATCGGGGCTCACACCCAGGGGCTCCGGCGCCCGCTAGACTCCTGGTGCCCAAAGACCTCTTAACTGCA
>JAAYYY010000001.1 GCA_012515125.1 Chloroflexota bacterium | reverse complement strand
TGCCCAGGATGTACTTGACGGCCTTGGCCATGAAATACATGCTGCGGCTGTAGTCGTCGTAGGCGCCGGCGTCGCGCTCGGAGAAAGTGGCGATGTTGCGCAGCGTCTCCCAATGGTCGGCGCCGCGGTAGAGATAGCGGCCGTCGGGCAGGGGCGTGAGGGTGCTCTCCAGGGGCAGGATGGTCAGGCCGTGTTTGGGCAGCTCCAGCTCGCGCACGATGTCGGGCCGCAGCAGGCTGACCACGTAGGAGAAGACGGTGAACTTGAAGCCGGGATAGAGCTCCTCGGTGACGCTGGCGCCGCCGACGAGGTGGCGCTTTTCCAGGACGAGAACTTTTTTGCCGGCGCGCGCCAGATAGGCCGCCGTCACGAGGCCGTTGTGCCCGCCGCCGATGACAATAACGTCGTAGTGTGCTGCCATAAGCTGTTCCTCGGCTAGGCCCGCTTGTGAGGCGGATCGTAGAAGGGGGTGGGCACGACGAGGCCGCCGGCCCGCTTGCGCCGGTATTCGACCGTTACCTCCACCTCTACCGGAGCGCCCAGCGCGGCAAACTCGCTGCGGACGGTTGCCAGCCCGACGTATTGCTTGAGGATGGGCGAAAAGGTGTGGCTGGTCATCTGGCCCACCTGCCGCCCGTTGCGGTAGACGGGCACAGCCTGCCGGGAGGCGCGCCCGGCGACCTGTGGGGGTAGATCCTCTCTGGCGTAGAGCCGCTCCAGGTCGGTCCAGGAGACGGCGATGCCGACGAGCGCCCATTCGGAGCCGCGGGCTTTTTCCGCACGCAAGGCGTCACGGCCGATAAACGGCCCTTTGTCCAGGTGGACGGTCCAGCCCAGGCCCAGCTCGTAGGGCGACGATTTCTGCGCCTCGGTCTGGGTGTGGCGCGACGATTTGTAATCCACTTCGATGAGCAACAGGCCGGCTTCGATGCGGGCCACGTCGAGGGCGACCATGCCGGCGGGCAGCAGGCCGTAGCTCTGCCCGCAGGCCATTAGCCGGTCCCACAGCGCGGTGGCGTTTTCAGGCGCCACCCACAGCTCGTAGCCGAGGTCGCCGGTGTAGCCGGTGCGCGTGATCGTGACGTCGAAGCCATCTATGGCGCCGTGGGCCAGGTGGTAGTAGCGCAGGGCATCGAAATCGACGCCGGCAACCAGCTCGCGCAGGATGGCGCGGCTGTTGGGTCCCTGCAGAGCCAGCGCGGCCAGCGCTTCGGTGACGTTCTCGACGCGGGCGTCGAAGCCGAAGGCCACGTCCTCGAACCAGCGGAAGTTGGGATCGGCCGCCGTGATGCGGAAATAGTTTTCGGCCAGGCGGGCGACGGTGCCGTCGTCGATCACCTGCCCGTCCTCGTCGCACCAGGGCGTGTAGAGAACCTGCCCTACACGGAAATTGGTGATGCGGCGGGGGATCAGGCGGTCCACGACGCGGGCAGCGTCGGGCCCGGAGATCTCATATTTGAACAGCGGCGAAACGTCAATGAGCGCGGCGGCGTTGCGGATCGCGTAATACTCGCGGTCGTGGGCCGGCTCGTAGAGGGCGGGGGCGAGGTAGCCGGCCCAATCACGCCACTCGAAGGTGGTACAGAGAGGAGCCGTACGGCTGTGAAAGGGGGTTGGGATGGGCATTGGCGCACTCCAACAGGAGATCGATAGCTGACGAGGAGGAGTATAGCAGGGGCGAAAGGAGTGTCCAGAAGGCAGGCGCGTCAGCCGGTATCGTCCGGCTCCAGCACGTAACAGCCTACTTTCGTCGGGTGGTCTTCGACCAGGGTCTGCGGGGAGACGCCGCGCAGCAACCAGAGGATGAGAAAGTCGCCGCCGGCGGCAAACGTGAAGATGAAACCAAAGACGACGAGGAAGAAGCTGCCCAGCAAGACGCCGGCGAGGCCGGGGATGAGGCCCAATAGGAGGCCGGGCAGAAGCGTGCCGGCGCGGTAGGCCGAGGCCCGGATGGGGACCGTGCAGTGCGCGTAGGGGGTCAGCGCCTTCCACTGGACGCCAAAGCGCACGTCCTGGAGCCGTATCCTGCCGAAGTAGATCCAGCCGACGGCGTGCAGCAGCTCGTGGAGGACGATGCCCGCAATCAGAAGCGCGAGGAGCCACAGCACCTGGGCGCTCTCGATATCGAAGAGCCGGATGATGCCGCGCTGAGAGCCATCACGGCCCCAGAAGAGGGCGAAGAGCAGCGGCAGAAGCAGGGCCGGCAGAAAGCCGGTAATCAGGGCGTAGACGTTGGCCGCCAGCATCGAAACGGTGAGTTCGCGTCTGGGCATGCTTCCTTCCGGCCCGCGCGTCGGCAGGGCGAGCAACAGGCTGAGGATAGCGATTGCGGGCCGGCGGCGCAAAGAGAGCGGCGCCGCCCCTTTGTGCCGGGGACGGCGCCGCCCGTCAGTCTTATCTATTTAGCTGCCGGCAATCAGTCGCCAGTTGTGCTGGTTACGAGCCGCCGTCGAGCTCCCAATAGATGTCGAGCTCTTCGCGTAAGGCGTCGTCCATGCGGATCTCGCTTTCGGCAAAGGCGTCGTCAAGGTTGATCTCAGGCGAGCCCTCGATCATCGTCACGCCAACGTCCGTCGTGAAGCCGTCCTGGTCTGCATTGAGCGCCAGCCGCTCCCAGGGGATGGCGACCACGCGGTCATCGGCAAGCAGCATGTCGTCGTCAGCCTCGACGATCACATAGACCAGCTGTCCGGCGTCAGCATCGATCAGCACATCCTCGATGTCGCCGATCTCCTCACCGGCGGCGTCCTCGAGATCGTCGAGGTCGTCGTCGGCCAGCTCGTCGTCGAGCAGATCCTCGTCAACCAGGGCGGTCAAACGCAAGAGGTTACCGGCGCTGGCGTCCAGCCCCAGGCCGGCGGCGTCAACGACGCCGCTACCGGCGTCCAGCACGCTGATGTCGAGGGTCGTGGTCATCGGCTCGGTAACGGCAGCAGACCAGACCAGTTCGAACTCTGCGTCCGTCTCCATGCCGGAAACGGGCTGCAGCTCTACGTCATCCCACGGTACGACGCTCTGGACGCCGTCGAGGTCAACAATCGCGAATTGCAGCGCGCCGTCTTCGCCGACGAGGATGTCCACCAGCTCGCCGGCGGCCTCGCCGGCGTCGTCGTTGAGACCCAGATTCAGCAGGGAGCTGGCCCGAACCAGGAACGAGCCGGTGATCGTCTCCGTACCGGTAATATCGGCGGTATCGGTGATATCAGCGGTGCCGGTCACTTCGGCCGTCGCCGTCATTTCGACGGTCGGCTCAGCAGTGGCGGTCGCCGCCGTGGTCGCCGTAGCGGCCGGTTCCTCGGTCGCTTCCTCGGTGACGTCTACTTCTGTGGTCACGGTGTCGGTGACGGTCAGCTCAGGGGCCAGAGGCGTGGCGTCCAAGCCGGTGGTGTCGTCAACGGGCAGCGTGGCGTCGAGGTCGCCCAAGCCTTCATCTTCGCCCAGGTCGGGGGCGGCGTTCTCGTTGCCGCCACAGGCGGCGAGCAGCGCCATAGCGAACAGGAGTAAAGCGGTTATCAGCCAGTATGTGCGTCGTGTGTTCATCAGCTTTTCTTCTCCTTCCTTGCAGTTTTCGTTTTTTGGACGCACGACGTAGAGGCGAACCCATAAGCTGGTATCACCAGAGCCGACCGGGGAAGTTGTAGCCTCGTCAAGGGCTGGCTCCCCCTGACTCGTCAGCATAACCTGTTCAGTTGTATGCCGGCAGACTAACAAAAAAACGGTCAGCACTACGTCTGAACGTCCACCCGAAAGGATAATCAGGGTGGCCCAGGATCACTATAGGGTTATTCCCTACCATTCGGCGGGGCAAGACCGTATTCCCGGAGCCTTGACGGCAGATGAACGTCTCCTAATGCGTGGAGGCTTTCCGTTATACTAAGCGCTGACGTGTGGTTGGAGGACTGTTGCAGGCCAGGGACCCTCGAGCTTCCGGCCGGCAACAACGGGTAGTTCTGGATGAAGAGGTTGGCGATACGCGGCCTATCCGCGATTTTTCTGTGTGTTTTCCTGGGGGCAGCGGCGCTGGCACTGCTGGCCCGGTCTGACGAGACGTGGGCGCGCCGGGTGGCGTACGTTCCGCGCCTGGCGGAGACGGCGCTACGCAAACTGCGCCCGGTGGCCGAGCTGCCAACGCCACCGCCAGCATCGGCCGATAACCGCGCCCGCCTGCTGGCGCTGCCGCCGCTGGCGCCGCCGACGCTGCCCGCGCCGGCCGTCGAGGTCTTTGAGCCCACGCGGCTGCCGGCCGCGCTCGGCCCGACGCCGACGCTCATGCCCACGGCAGCGCCCACCGCCACACCGGAGCCGGTCGCTGCGGCGCAGGTGGCGCTCACCGGCGTGCAGCACGCGTACCAGACGTGGAACAACTGCGGCCCGGTGACGGTGGCGATGAACCTGAGCTATTACGAGCATTACCGCGACCAGAAGGAGGCAGCCGCGTTCCTGAAGCCCGACGCGGACGACAAGAACGTCAGCCCGGAGCAAATCGTGGCCTATGCGCGGAGCCAGGGCTTCGAGGGCATTATCCGGGTGGGCGGCACTGTCGAGCTGCTGCAGGAGCTGATCAGCAACGGCTTTCCGGTCATCGTGGAGGATTGGGTGAACCCGGAAGACCGTGGCGGCATCGGCCACTACCGGCTCTTTACCGGCTACGACCAGGCGGCGGGCCAGTTCATCGCGCAGGACTCGCTCTATGGCCCGAACCGGGTGCTGGACGTAGGGTCCTTTGATGCGAGCTGGCGCGTCTTCAACCGCAAATATATCGTCATCCACCGGCCGGAACAGGGGGCGGCCGTGGCGGCGGTGCTGGGCGAGATGGCCAGCGACGAGGCGATGCTGGCGCACACGCTCGCCGTCGCCCGCGCCGAAGCGGAGGCCGATCCGGAGGATTTCGTCGCCTGGTTCAATCTGGGCTCGACCTACACGCTGCTCGGCGAAAACGGGCTTGCGGCGTCGGCTTACGACGAGGCCCGCCGCGTCGGGCTGCCCTTCCGCCTGCTGTGGTACCAGGAGGAGCCTTTTGCGGCTTATCTGGGCGCCCAACGCTACGAAGACGTGATCCGGCTGGCGGAGGTGACGCTGAACAACGCGGGCGAGCACGAGGAGGCCTATTACTACCTGGGTCTGGCCTACCAGGCTAC
>JAAYYY010000211.1 GCA_012515125.1 Chloroflexota bacterium | reverse complement strand
GTCAAAGAGGATCAGACGCATGGCGCTACTGTAGCGTGTCTCCGGCCGGCTGGCAATCGCCGGTCCGGCGCTTTATAGCGTTCGCTCATGGGGCAGTGCAGGGGGCATCGGCTGGACCTGTGAAGCGATTTTTCTAGATCACTCGGCGCGCGCTGGGCGCGCGCGGTACGTTTGGGCTAGAGCAAGGCCTCCAGCCGCGCCCACAGGCCGGGAAGCTCTGGCGAGGGCCGGGGCGGCACGCATCCCCCGGCGGGGACGCCGCGCTGTTGCAGAATCTGCTTGATGGCGCCAATCCGGGCGCCCGCCGGCAGAAGAGCCAGCAGCCGGTTGACGCGCTGCTGTTCCAGCCGGGCCGTCTCCATATCGCCGCAGGAGAAAGCGTCGGTCAGGGCGACGAACGGCTCGGGGATGGCCGTTGCCAGCCCGCTGATCAGCCCTCTGGCCCCCAGCGCGAGCGAGCCCAGGGCAATCGCTTCGTTGCCCGCGAAGAGCGCCACCTCCGGCGGGGCAGCGTCAATGTGCCGGCGGATCACCTGCATGTCGAGCCGGCTGCATTTGATCCCGGCGAAATTGGGGATCGTCTCCGCGAGCTTCGCCAGCAGATCCGGGCTGACACCGTTCATCGCCATCTGGGGAATGTCGTAGACGAGCAGCGGCATCCGCGGCACGGCCTCGGCGATCTGCGCGAAGTAGGCCAGCAGGGCGTCGTCGGGCATGCCGAAGAAGGTGGGCGTGATGACCACGATGGCGTCGGCGCCCATGCTGGCAGCGTGGCGGGCGAGGGCCAGCGTCTCGGCTGTCGTGTTGGCGCCGGCGTGCAGCAGGACGGGCACGCGACCGGCCGTAGCCAGCCACGCCGATTCGTGCAGCCTCATCCGCTCGCGCAGGGAGAGCATCAGCCCCTCGCCGGTCGTGCCGCCGACGAACAGGCCGCGCACCCCGCGCTCGATCAAAAAATCGACAAGGTCCGCCACGACATCGGTGGCGACGGTGTAGCCATCGTCCTGCAGAGGCGTCGCCATGGCGGGCAAAACGCCGCCGGTCAGCCGGGCAATGAGCGTGGCGGTCTTTTCGAGCATCAACCCTCCACGGGGATGGGGCGCCGGCCGGTTGATCGGCGAGCCGGCCGGCGCCGGGGTGGTCAACTAAAGGTGGCGCGTTTCGGCCACCGCCAGCACGTGTTCAAAGATTTCCAGCCCTTCCTCGACGAGCGCGGAGGGGATATTCAGCGGCGGCGTCATCCGGACGGCGTTCGTGCCGCAGGGGATCAGCAGCAGGCCGTTGACGAAGGCGTTCTCGACGACGTCGTTGCGCAGGGCAATCGCCCGGCGCTTGCTGATGCGGTCGTGCACGAACTCAATGCCGATCATCAGACCGCGGCCGCGCACCTGCCCGATGCTCGGATGGCGGTCGGCCATGTCGTCCAGGCGGGCCATGATGTGGTTGCCGGTTGCTTCGGCCTGGGCCAGCAGCCCCTCGTCCTCGATGACGCGCAGCGTCTCCAGCGCGGCGACGGCGGCGACGGGATTGCCGCCGAAGGTGCTGCCGTGCCCGCCCGCCGGCCAGCTCATCAGCTCCTTGCGGGCGATGATGCCGCCGATGGGCAGGCCACTGGTCACGCCCTTGGCAAAACAGACGATGTCCGGCTCGACGCCTTCATGCTCGATGGCCCACCAGCGGCCGGTGCGCCCGGCGCCGCTCTGGATCTCGTCCACGATAAGGAGGATGCCGTAGCGGTCGCAGATTTCGCGCAGCCGGGGGAAGAAGCCGGGCGCGGGCACGATGTAGCCGCCTTCGCCCTGGATCGGCTCCACGACGATGGCCGCGACGTCGCCCGGCGGCAGAAGCGTGTGGAATAGCTGCTCTTCGATGTAGCGGATGACCGTCTCGGCATAGCTCTCGCCCGGCTCGCCGACGAGCAGCGGGCGGTACTCGTTCGGAAACGGCACGTGGTGGACGCGCACGCCGGGCAAGAAACCGGCGCGCTGCACGTTTTTGCTGGCGGTGAAGCTGAGCGCGCCCAGCGTCCGCCCGTGGAAGGCGCCCTGGAAGCCGACGAAGCGCGTGCGCCCCGTGTAGTGCATCGCCAGCTTGACGGCTGCTTCCACCGCCTCCGCGCCGGAGTTGCCAAAATAGATCAGCGTCTCGTCGTCCATCGGGGCGACGCGCTGGAGCATCTCGGCCAGCTCGATTGCCTGCGGATAGTAGAAGTCGCTCAGGCAGATGTGCCAGAACTTCTCAACCTGCTCCTTAACGGCGGCTTCGACGCGCGGGTGGCGGTGGCCCACGTTGTGGACCGCGACACCGGCCATGAAGTCGATGTAGCGCCGTCCGTCCACGTCCCACAGCTCGGAGCCCTGGGCGCGCTCGACGACGAGCGGGTATTCACGTTTGTAGGAAGGCGACAGGGCCTTCTCGTCTCTGGCGATCAGGGCGCGGCTGCGCTCCCCCACGCCTTCGAGGGTGGTTTGCATCGGTATCTCCTTTGTTATGAACGATGAACTGCCAGGCCGGACCCTAATCTTCCGGCTCGACAGAAAAAGTTAGAGGAAAGCCCTCCAGGCGGGCGGCGAAGTGGGCCTTGCCCACACGCTTTTCGGCCTCAGTTTTGGGCAGCACTGCGACCAGTGCGATCCCCTTATGATGAGCCAGGTAGGTAATGTGCTCGGCGATGATCGGCGTCAGCTCGAAGATCCGGATCAGGATGGCGACGACAAAATCGTACGGTGTAACGTCGTCGTTGTGGACCAGAACCCGATACGGCGGTTCTTCGGCAGCCTCCTGCTCGATATCCTCTTCCCTCTCGATATCGGGCGTGATCTGCGGTTCCAGGCTCATTGTGGAGATTATAAGGGGGAG
>JAAYYY010000210.1 GCA_012515125.1 Chloroflexota bacterium | reverse complement strand
CGGGGGAGCGCTCAACGCATTGATGCGCATCAGTGTGGACGAGCTGTGCCGCGTGCTGGCAACCGCGCCGGTGCGCGCCCTCACTCAGTCCGTAACGACTTCGTAATCCAGGCTATCCCACGCCGCGTGCTCGCCCTTCAGATGCCAGTCGAAGAAGGCACAGGTCGTATCGTTGATGATTGCCGTTACCTCGCCGGTGTCGGCCTCGCCGGAGAGCCCGATATGGGCCGCGAGCGGGCTGAGGTGGGGGATGTCGGTGAAGTCAAAATGGGTGGTGCCGGGGATCGTGATCAGGCGGGCCGTCTCGCCGCTATTTGCATAGAGGGAGGCCCCACGCCCCCGGTTGTCCTCGCCCAGCCAGTCGGGAGCGCTCAGGAAGAGGACGGGCGCCTGTAACCCGGCGCTGACTATAGCGTCGTCCACAGGCTGTATCCAGCCGTCGAGCACTACCACCGCCCCGCAGACCGATAGCGACGCACAAGCCTCGATGGCCGCGGCGCCCCCGGTCGAATGGCCGAACGTGCCGACTCGCTCCGGCGCTATCAGTCCGGCGAGAAAATGGTCGCCTTCATTCCACCGCCCGGCTTCCTGGAGAAAGAAGCGTACGTCGTCCGCCCACGTATCGACCAGGCGCGCCCCGCTGGCGACTGTCGATTGCCCCGGCGGAAAGGCCCGGTCCTGGTCGAAGAAGGCGATGCGGCCATCGGGGAAGATGGTCAGGGCGTTGCCATAGGTATGGTCGATGGCGGCGACGACGTAGCCGTGGCTGGCCAGCTCGCGCATGAGCACCGTGTTCTGCACGCGGATCCCGCGCAGCCCGTGGCTGAAGACGAGCAGGGGGAACGGACCACCGCCGGCCGGTTCCGCTTCGAGGTAAACATCAGTCTCCACGAGGTTGATGTGGCTGAGCAGGAAACCGGGGATGGGCAGGCCGAGGCGGCGGGCCAGCGCGGGCCCGGCTACCTCCAGCTTCTCGATAAACGGCGCCTCTTCATCGTCGGCGTCCGGCACGGCCGGATACCAGAGCTGGACGACCGTTTCGCGAACGGCGCCCGGCTCGGGGCTGTAGGGGTCGGGGCGCGCCTCGTCGCGCAGGGCATAAGAGACGGTCCCAACCTGATAGGGGCCGGTGGCGGCGGGCAGGACGGCCACAGGAATAGCCAGCGACAGGAATGCCGCCGCCAGCAGGAGCAGCAGGCCGAGGATCAGCATCGGAGCCGTGAGGCGACGATTGTCTCCCCTTAGCCGCCAGAGCGACCAGACAAGCAGCAGCGCGACCAGCAGGTAAGCCGGCGCCATCTGCCAGCGGTATCCTTCGACCAAAAGATGCCCAACGGCGACGATGGCGACGGGCCAGGGGAGCCACGCTATCCGGCGCTGCCGGTGGCCCAACCAGACCGCCGCCAGTGTGGCGAGCAACAGGATGAGGGTGAGGATTTCCAGCGGGCGCATGGTGCGGGCAGTGGCGATAAGCAGGAGCGAGCCCGGTCAGGAGGCGAGCACGATGGGCTCGCTCTTCGTGAAGAGGCGCTGCCGCACGTAGAGCAACGTG